>JAGXIP010000126.1 GCA_024635585.1 Saccharicrinis sp.
CCAATGGATCATTGTACACCTGTGGAAGCTCTTTTGTGAGGCCATCCTGAAGTTCAATAATTATATATTTAGATGTATATTCGTAAGAAACCCAATAGCTCTGGAAGCGTTTCTGTTCAAGTGATACAGAACATTAATGGTAAAAATGAACAGGAAGAAGTTATTAAGCGATAAGATGAGTTTGGAGTTTTTATAATGCCAACAGAGGTTGGTAGACTGGTTCAGGGTTTCTTGGCTTGGGGCAGGGAGCGAGAGGCTGTAGTATTGCTTTTATAAAAAACAGGTCTGAATTATTACCATGTGCACGAGACCCGTTTTTTATACTATCTGATTCATTGATAAATAGAAGCTATAGTTTTTTGTACCATATCCGCACTCCGTTTATAAAAACACTTTTATTTCCATCATTTAAACATTTCAGTTTTCAAATCAGGCCAATTCATAGGAGTATTTTGAAGTGTTTGCAAAACAACTTTTGCAGTAAAGTAAAGTTTTTGCCAATTGGTATCCGCCGGAATAATGTGCCATGGGATTTGGTTGCAGCGCTCAAAAATACGGTCGTAAACAGCAAGATACTGCTCCGTTTTTTTGCGTGTATCCCAATCTCCATCCTGATGTTTCCAATGTTTCTCCTTTAGCTCAATACGTTCGCGCAGCCGTTCTTCTTGAACCTCAGGCGAAACGTTTAAAAAGAATTTTAGAACTTTGGTTCCGTTATGCTCCACCAACCTTTCAAAATCATTAATTAATTGATAACGTTCGTTAATTGTTTCGGGAGCAAAGAGTTTTTCAACAGTGGGAACCAGAATATCCTCATAATGCGAACGGATAAAAACCTGAAGCTGCCCCTTTGCAGGCGTATGTTCATGAATTCTCCATAAAAAATCATGTACATATTCCTCGGCTGTGGGTTTTTTGAAGCTATGTATTGAAAAGCCCACCGGATTGCAATAGCGTAGCAAGCCTTTTGTGAGCCCATCTTTGCCCGAAGCATCCAAACCCTGAAAAATAATGAGCAAACTGCTTTTGCCTTCGGCGTACATTTTATATTGCAGTCGGCCAATCTCTTTTAAAATTTCTTTGGTTTCTATTTTTATTTTGGCTTTATCCAAACTTTTATCAAACGATGGGTGTTTCATATTTCAACTTTCTAATTTATTATTTCCCAATACAGCTTTTGCATTTAATGGGCTGACTACTTTTTTACCTGTTTTTGATTCCAATTCTTTCAGAGCTACTTTGGCCACATTGCCGCCTTGCTTGGCTACTTTTTTACTTTCGATAAAATCTTTAGGTTGCACAGCCACCGAAATATCTTTGGTAGAAGCTTCTGCCAACATATTTAAAATAAGTTCGGTATTCGTCATATTGTCTTGCAGGTTTTCTTTTTTCAAACGTTGGTTAATCCAGCTCTCCGAATAACCCAGTTTTAGATATTGCTCCAAAGCTCTGTCGATACTTAACTCGGGGTCTTGCATTTCGTCCAATCGTTCGCTGGCTACTTGTGCCAGCCAGAGTTTAAAAGGTTCTGCTTTGGGCGAGGGGATGGATTGAATGAGCCTGAACAATTGCTCAGTATCAGCTACATCGGTTATACGCATCTTACCATCTACAGCAAGCATTTTCAAACCGTGACAGTTTGTCACGGTTTCATTTCCTTCGGCTTTAAGCCGTTGTTTTAGCTTACGGCATTAGCATCTACGCTATCGGTTAATACTGCAACAACATCCACAACCGAAAAATACCATTTTTCCAATTCAGCATCCCAAACGGTTCTAACATTTCTCTCTTCAAATAACTTTATTGCATGTTGGTTTTTCATCTGTGTTGGTTTTTCAATTTTATAATAAGCTAAATCAATTGGCAACTACATCCATATAAATTAATACTTTAAAACTACCAGACAATATAAAAAAAGATAACCACAAATTGTGCATTACCCGAAGGAATTTGAGCTACAACAAGACCAATGAATATTTACTTTTTTTGGCCTAATAAAAGTGCTGTTTTGTCCTCGCACGCTCACCTACATCATGTGCTTTTTCATACATGCTTATATTTAAAAATATATTGAAACCACAAAACCCACATCAACAATTTGTTAATATGGGTTTTATATTGATGTGAGCAAGCCAAAATTATATGGCTCACATTTTTAAATACAGTTGTACTGGGGGTTAAAATTCTATATCGTATAATCCTTCGGCATCTTTTTCGAAAGCCACTACACTGGTGTCGGTCATTGGGTGACTACGCAAACGTTCCAGAATCTCGTAGCTAACCGTAGCAGAATGGCTTCCCACCAGACTCACCCGGTGAACTTGATCCACTGTTTTAAAACTAGCTGCCAGCACTTTAGTATTGAGACCAAACTTTTTGATGCTTTCTACAATATAACCCACCACCTCAATACCATGCGACGAGATATTATCTAACCTGTTTACATAGGGTGCTACCCAATCGGCTCCGGCACGGGCAGCCACAAGGGCCTGCTGCTGCGTAAAAATAGCGGTGGCGGTTACGTTGATGCCGCTATCTTTTATCATGCGGATGGCTTTATAGCCTTCTTCGGTAACTGGAATTTTAGCGAAATAATTATCGCCCAAACCACATTTCTGTTTGTAAGCTTTTGCTTCGCGCAGCATATCCTCGGCTTTGCTACTTATCATTTGTACATGCAGCATTTTATCACCAACCAATTCAACCAGTTGAGGTAAAATTACAGACATAGGCTTATTTTCAGCCGCAATAATTGTTGGGTTGGTGGTTATACCTTCGAGGGGAAAATAATAAAATAACTTTTTTAGTTCTTCGATATTCGCGGTATCCGCTAAATAAATCATAGGTGTGTTATTAAGTTGAAAACTTTATCCGTAATTGTGATCTGAATCCGAACAAAAAACATTTTGTGTTACGGAGGGAGGACAAAAGTAGGAAGACTATATTTGAGTAACAACAGCGTTAAGGATTCTTAACCTGAAAATAATACAGGTAAAAGTTACAATGAGAAAACTAGGCCTTTTGTAGTATTAATAATAACACCCCTAACCTCTAAAGGGAAATTTTCTATCACAGGGGTGTGTTTATTCTCCCTTTAGAAAGTTAAAAGGTGCTATTAATAAAATGCTTTGTTGTTGGACTTTATTGTTGGGATTGTTTAAAAAGAAATGTCCGAACCGAAGTCAGGAACATTTCTTTATTATTCATTTATTGACTACTTATAATTCAATGCTTTAATATTCGCCAACAGAAACTCTTCGGCTTCTATACTCCACAAGCCATGGTTTTTTTCGCAGATATCAGCTAACACTTCATAAACACCATTATTTTTTCCGATGGCTCTAAATTCGGTAATGGGTGTTAATGGCATTTCTACATGATTATAAATCAACTTTTTACCACCTGGGATATTGGGCAAATTTAAGGTAGCATCAATTACGGCGTTCATTCCGCCAATGTGCGTAACCAAACCTGCGGGATCTAAGCCTTTCGACATAATTTCGAGTGCTTCTTTCATATCGTCGGTATTACCGCCGCTGGTACCTACCACATGGGTATAGGCATAATGCACATTATAAAAATTCATCTTCGCCGAAAAATCAGAATTTGATGGGCCTGCAAAAAAGTTAAGACAACCATCGAAACCGAGGATGGCATCGGCTTGCTCAACAACTGGGGCAACCGGGGCAAATACAAACACATCGTTATATCCATCAGCTCCAGATATTTCTTTTAATCCGGCAACCGCATCTGGCATTTGAGAAGTATTTACATATCTCAAATCAATTCCTTGCTTTTTGGCAAAATCAACAGTATAAAGGGTAGCAGCACGATCCAAACGGGTTTGGTCGATATCGGTAACCACCAGCAACGATGGTTTACGATCCTGACGGTGCAGAACATAATTTATGGCTGCCAATCCCATGGGACCCACTCCTGCCAACAATGCCATTTTACCAGCATCTACAATTTCCATGTTATGCACATAGGAACCCGGTGTTGTATGGTAATTGGCATGTATAGCGCCAATAACACACGATAAAGGTTCCGACAAAGAGGCTGGATAAAATCCTTTACCTTTATAGGGTAGCAAACAACCTAGTTCCATTACCTCATTAGGTATAATAACATAGGTGGCATCGCCACCAATATGTGCGTACGAATATCCGGGAGCACTTAAAATACCCACCGGGCCATCTTTATAATTTAATGCGGGTTGAATAGAAAATTTATCACCAGCTTTAAAGTCGCCGGCCCATTTACTGCCCACTTCTACCAATTCTCCGGCAAACTCATGACCCACAATAATAGGATTTTTAGCCACATCATCGGGCACCCTTTTGTGGTCGGTTCCCTGGTTGGAAGCTTTATAGGACGACATACAAAGGCTATCGCACACCACCTTGGCCAATATTTCATTGTCTTTGATTTGTGGCAACTCGAATTCCTCAAGCCTCAAATCTTTTTTTCCGTACAAACGTACTGCTTTAGTCTTCATCTCATTATAATTATTTGTTCTTTATTTGCATTCGATGTAACTCGCCAATATTAACTCCCCTGCGCTTACGCTTACGCTAAAGCTTCAGCGACATACGTATGTATGATGGTACTATCGTGGCTCGTTTCGTATCTTTATTTTTACATTTATATAATCTAACAATTCCTGAGGCCTATCGATCATGTTAACGTCATTGCCACCCACCAAAGGTTGCCCGTAGCCCCAACTCACACCCAATGGTATCATACCCGCTGCTTCTGCGGTTTGCATATCTACCAAAGAATCACCCACGAACAGTATGTTTTTTGGCGGACAATTGATTTGTTTTGCAAAATGCAATGCGCCTTTAGGGTTGGGCTTATGCGGAAAATGATTGCTATGCCCTATCACATTTTTAAAACACCATTTACTTAAGTAATGTTCTACCACGAGTTCTGTCAGGCGTTGTGGTTTATTTGTGTTAATGGCCATCGGGATATCATTATCCGAAATAAAGTCAAGTACCTGGTCGATATTTGGATACAGCTGGCTTTTAACACTTATATTTTCGCGATAATAATCCTCATAGACTTTTAAATAATGGAGGGTATCGCTATTCCGTTTTTCAGGCGGTAACGAAGCTTCAACCAAAGTGCGCGCTCCATTGCCTATCCATCCCACATAATCCTTTAATGGATGAATAGGATAAGCAAATTCCTGCAACATCTTGTTATTGGCATCCGCAATATCCTCGATGGAATTGAACAGCGTACCATCTAAATCAAAAATTACCGCTTTTATTTCCATATATTTTAAATTAGTACAAAGTATCAAGTACAAAGTATCAAGTACAAAGTATCAAGATTATTTGGGTTGTTTAGTTCAACATTTCCTGGCCGCCTGTAACGGGAACTGCTTGTCCGGTTTCATACTCTTGCTCTATAATATAATACACGGCTCGCATCACATCAATTACGGTACAACCACGGCCAGCAGGCACTTGAGCTTCGTAAAACGCTTTTACATCATCAATGGATTTGGCTCCTTTTACCTTACCGGCATTGAGGTATTGCACAAACAAACCTTTTTCAGGATCGCTCCACAGCGGACCATCGAAGAAATTCCCCGGACAAACCGAGTTAACCTTTACGCGTGACGGCATTAATTCCATAGCAAAAGATTGCGTTAAGCCCAATCCACCAAATTTACCTCCGGCATAGGCAAAATTACGGTTACTACCTTTAAGTCCTGATTTAGAGTTGATTTGAATAATATCGGCAAAGTAACCCGGTTTATGTGCTGTTTGAAGTTTTAATACGCCAGATGCATATTTGGCACAGTAAAAATAACCTGTATAGTTTACTTTGGTCATCAATTCAAAAGCCTCAGGTGTCATCTCGTCGAGCCCTCCGGCACGTAGTATCCCTGCATTGGAGATAATCACATCAAAACCACCAAACTCACATACGGTTTTATATATCAATTCCTGCACCGAATCAGGATTAGACACATCTACCTTAATAAAACTTGCCTTATTTGTTTTGGCATGTTTATTAAGTTTTGCGGCATATTCCTGTCCTTTTTCTTCATTTAAATCGGCAATAACTACGTTACCTCCATCATTAAAAATATGCTCCACCAATCCACCGCCAAAACCTTGTGCTCCGCCGGTAATAATAACTGTTTTGCCACTTGCCCTTCCTATGCTAACTTTTTTGTTATCAACAGATTTTTCACTCAACAGACAATCCACTTCATAAGCACTTTCGGCTACGGCCACAACACCTAATCCTTTTAAATAGATGATTTGAGGAAGCTTACCATTTTTACTTTTATATTGAGCCACTTCTTTTTTTAATCCTTCAATCACAAGTGGTGCCTCACCATCCGTAGCTGCTTCTATGTGAGCTATCGAGGAATCGGTATCTGCCGATATTTTGGCTACTTTTACTTTATCTTCGGACAGAATCATACGAAGTGCCGGAAGAATGGATACTATTTTTTTATCTATTGCCATTTTGTTTTTTGTTACTATTATTTTCAATTTTTAAGAAAGGGCTAATTACCACTGTTCTACCCCCTACCTACCTGCCTGCCATTCTACCCCAAACCCCTAAAGGGGCTTCGATTTGCAGCTCTGCCTCTTTGAGATTAGAGTTTTCAGGTTTGAAGAGAGCCAAAGTCACCTTTAGGGGATTTAGGGGTGGTTAAGCTGCCAACCAAAAACACTTTGGGCTTTTTTTACGCCAAATATTTACTAATCACCGAATGTCCTAGTTCAACAAAAGGTTGAAGTCTATCGCCGTTCCTTTCGCCATTGGACTTCAGAAAACCATTTTCGCCTTTTGCCATTAAATATTGATGTGCCGCTACTACACAAGCTCCTTGGTACGACAACTCCTTTAAATCCTCATCCAAATCTACATGCCCACGAGTTTCAATGGTCAAAGGAATCATTTCGGGCGTGTTGTGCTCGGTGCCAAAGGTTACCAGTATTTCGTTATCCCAGAAAAAACGGGCATATTCTTTTAACAGTTTCAAACCGTTTCGGTTGGGTATAAACTCTATCGAATAGATACCTCTTGCTTTCAAGTCTTTTAAAAGCTTCTCCTTATCGTTTTCGAAATCGGTATATTCGTCTTTGGCATTATCAGCCAGTAGCGGGTAGGTTGGGATGCCGCCGGCATTAAGGATGATGGCCTTTACTTCTGGCACACTCAAAAAAGCTTTGGGATCCTCTTCAACAAAAGCGCTACCACCAGCTTTTAGCAACATACCTCTTATCTCATTCTCTACCGAGG
>JAGXIP010000127.1 GCA_024635585.1 Saccharicrinis sp.
AAAGTCCCCCCAGAAGTACAACAAGTAGCCAAACATACAACACGGAGTGGGGTGTTCAGGATAAAGGCGTGATGGTACTGCAGCATTTGCCTGAATCAGAAGAGAATACCAAAGGACAGCTTGTGTTTTTCAGCAAAAGCCTTAACCTGGTGGAAAAAGGTGGTTGGGTGTTTGCCGAGGCGGCAGATGCATACTGCGCAGTGAAGGTGGTGCAAGGTGAGGCAACGATCAGGGAGACGACAGCAGCGGATTTTCGCAATGGTGACGGTAACTCGGATTCAGGAAATTTTCTTGTTCCTGAAAATTATTTGTCCCCTATTGTCTTTGAAGTTTCCGCGAAAGAGAGCTACAGTTCTTTTGAAGCGTTCCAGGAGGAGATTCAGCAAAATATACTAACAGAAAACGGTCCTGCCGTGACCTACCAAAGTACGGCATATCAGGATACCTTGACGCTCTATACCGACTATTCGCAACTGCCTGAAATTAATGGGACACCGATAAATCTTAATCCTGACTTTGTTTACCAATCGCCTTTCATCAATGGTGATTTCGGAAATAGCAAGATCACCATCAGTAAGGGAAGCAAGAATTTGGTTTTGGATTTTAATTTGAATACCACTGAAGGTGAAGAACATGTTACGATATGCCCTGGAGAAGAATACAATGGATGGTCAGTAGCCGGCAGTTATCAACGTTCCTTTATTTCATCAAGCGGCAATGATAGTATCCTAACAACACACCTGACGATTGCATCATTTATACCAACATTAGTTATGAATGGGAATACCTTAAGCTCAAATGAAGTTTATACAGCGTATCAGTGGTACTATTCAGCAGGTCCGATTCCCGGTGCAACCAATCCGGATTATAAAATTAAATGGAGTGGAGAATACTATTTGGAAGCCACCAATGAAGCCGGGTGTACATTTAGGTCTGATAAAACGTTCTACAAACTTACAACTTCAAATAGTATTGAGTTTGAGAAATTTGTTTATTCCATCATGCCCAATCCAAACAAAGGGATTTTCAATTTTAGATTTGATTCCAATCCGCCGAAAAAGATTTCGCTTAGACTAATCAATAGCCTGGGGCAGATAATAGAACAAAGAGACATTAAAAATCCTGTCATCAATCAGATGGAGTATTTTAATGTATCTTATTTGAAAAGAGGGGTTTATTATCTCATTATTAGCGATGAAAAAAACAAATCAAATCAAAAAATTGTAAAATGGTAGGCTTATCCTGAACGAATGGTTAATGCTTAAACGATAATATATTGTAAATAAGTTATATAAACATGCAAACTTTAAAAATCAATTTTTTAACAATCACCCTAATCGTTTTAAGTATTTTAAATTCCTGTTCAGGTTCTAGAAATAAGAATGGGGAAGAAGCAAAGAATGAAGCGCCTAACATTATTTTATTAATGGGCGACGACCACGGCTGGGACGAAGTAGGGTACAACGGTCATCCTTTTGCAAAAACCCCTGTTTTGGATGAAATGGCTGCAAGTGGTATGCGTTTCGATCGTTTTTATTCCGGTCACTCTAGTTGTTCGCCTACACGTGGTAGTTTTATGACCGGTCGCCATCCATACCGTTATGGTACATTTTGGCCGGGGTGGTCTATCCGACCTGAAGAAATCACCATTGGGCATTTGATGAAAAATGCAGGATATATTACAGCTCATTTCGGAAAATGGCATTTAGGACCAGTAAAAAAAGATTCTCCAACAAACCCTGGGGCAATGGGTTTTGATGAATATTTATCGCACGATAATTTTTTTGATCTCAATCCCGTTTTCTCCAGAAATGGTGGGGCACCTGAGGAATTTGAAGGAGAAAGCTCTGAAATTATAATTGATGAAGCCATTGAGTTTATTCAGAAATCGAATAAAAACGGAAAGCCTTTTATGGCGGTAGTTTGGTTTGGTTCACCACATGAACCTTACAGTGGATTGCCGGGAGATTTGGCTCTTTACGACAATCTTCCCGACAGTTTAAACAACATTGAGGTAACTCTGACATCCAACGAAACGGGTAAGCCAGTAAAACGACCTTTGCGTGAAGTACTTCGTGAACGTTATGCTGAAATAACTGCCATGGACCGTGCCATAGGCAAATTAAGAAACTATTTGAAGGAGAATAATATGAAAGAAAACACCCTGGTTTGGTATTGTGGCGATAACGGCCCACCACACAGTGCAGCCCGGACAGGAATAACCTTACGCGAGGATAAAGGTTATGTTTATGAGGGAGGGATTCGGGTGCCGGGTGTATTGGAATGGCCTGCTGTAATTAAGAAGCCCCAGATAAACAGTAACATTTCAGTTACAAGCGATATTTTTCCTACGCTTGCAGAAATAACAAATCAGTCACTTCCCGAAAGGCCGATTGACGGTATCAGTCTTTTTCCCTTTTTTAAAAATCCGGAAAAAGAACGAACTGAACCCATCTATTTTTGGCAGTTTGAATCAGGTAAAGTTTTTGATGAATCATTAAAAAAATACATTGAATCGTCAGAACCATACATTGATCCACAGCTTCAGGAAGGCACAACTCCTCTTGTTAAAATGTTGGATGGAAAATACACCCGAACCTTCCGGAATTTCAAATATTCAACCATTTCAGAAAATGATTTTGTGGGTGAAAGAGCAATGCTAACCAACAAATATAAATTGATTTTAGAAGGAAACACACCTAATGATAAAGGTTATGAATTGTATGATTTGCAACTTGACCAGGGTGAAACAAAAAACCTCGCCGATGAACTTCCTGAATTGACTGAAGAAATGAAAAATCAACTCAGAAAATGGCAGGAATCTGTTTTGAATAGTTTGACAGAGGCAGATTATAAATAGTTGATATTGTGATTAAAGTATCTTACAAAGCCGAATGGGAGGAGCTTGACAAGCTTTCGAGGTGGCATAAAAAACGAAGAAAGGAGGACAGTATGAAGATCAACCCACGAATTTATGAGCGAAGTACGTTCTATTAGCTCAAAAAATGCAAATCAGGAGGCATTTCATGCCCACAAGACAAGAGGTAAAAATATTTCTGAGTGGAGTTAAACCAAATTGGCCACGATAAAATGAGCTTTGACTTATTGCCGGTGCTAAAACCGGCTCAAAAAAATCAATTTGAATTTTTAAGTAAAAGAAAATATATCATGAAAGATAAAATTGAAAAAAACGAAATCCAGCTCTACAAAAGTATCAACCACTGGAAGAACTTTATCGACTATGTAATATTGCAGAAAGAAACGATAAGGCCGGCGGAAACCGGTCACCGTTCAATTAGTGTAGCATTGTTGGGCGAAATATCCATCGTTAGGCATCGAACTCCAAACACTTCTCGTCCCATGCTCAGACAAACCATTTTCGCTATCCTGCTGCTTGCCTTTTCGGTGGTCATTTCGGCGAGCGGAAAGGATGGGCCAGTCAATGTCATTGTCATTTTTTGTGATGACTTGGGCTACGGCGAGTTACCGGTTTATCGCAAGCTCTACCAGGAATCACAGAAATTCAAAACCGCCATTGGTTCTTTCACACCTCATCTGGACCAGCTGGCGGAAGAAGGGGTCGTCTGCACCCGGGCCTACGGCAACAACACTTGCGCCCCGTCCAGAATGTCGCTGCTGAGCGGCAAGTGGCCGACGCGCAATGTGACGTTGGGCGGCCAGCCGATGATCGGTCGGGCGATGCGCGATGCCGGTCTCAAAACGGCTCATTACGGCAAGTATCACCACGATGTGGAAAAGGAGATCAATATTCCCTACCACGCCGAGTTTCTCGAGTTCGATGAGTTCATGGGCTTTGAGGCGATGACCAACTACTTCCGCAAGGCTGGCGAGGTCGTTACTCCTAGGAAGAACACCCCCATCATCTATCGGGTGGGAGACAAGGTCATGGATTACAAATTTCCGAAAAAGATGGTCTATCTCACTGATCAACTCACCGACCATGGGGTCGACTTCATCGAACGCTGTGTCAAGGAGGAGAAACCTTTTTTCCTCTATCTGCCCTACAACGCACCCCACACTCCAATTCAATCCAAGGAGGAGGATTTACGCACCCTGTTTCCCAAACAAGCCAAGAACGCAAGCACCCGTCAAAAGATTTTGGCCATGGTTTACGCGATGGATCGTGGGGTCGGCCGGCTCATCGAGACTCTGAAGAAGACCAATCAGCTCGACCGCACCCTAATCATCTTCGCCGGTGACAACGGTGGTGAGGAGAATCTTTCGCTGACCTATCCCATGCATGGCTACAAGCATGAACCCTTCGATGGCGGGATCCGCGTACCCTACATCGTATGGTCCATGGCGCTCCAATCCTCGAAGGATAAGCCGGCGTACTACGACGGTTTGGTGTCGCTCTGCGACATCCTCCCCACTGCCCTCAAATATGTGGATCCCTCGACGGATCTATCCTCCTTCAAAATCGATGGCACCGATCTTATGCCCTACCTGATGGGTCGGAAACCCCCGCTGAAAGGACGCCAGTATGTAAACCTCCGCACCCTCAATCATCGCTCCAACACTTGGGACGGAGGCAGAGATACCGAGGGCACTACCACTGGCACCTGCATCGCCCTGCTCGTCGACGACTACAAGATCATGCGTCTGGTTCAGGATGCGACGAAGAAGGACAAGTATACCTACCAGCTCCAGCATCTGCCCAAAATGATCGGCAAGGAAAAGCCTCGCGCTTCGCTAGTGGAGGATTACTACAAGGACAACATTGATGATCCGCAAAAGAAGGCAGCTCTGATCCAGCAGTTGGAGCACCTGCTGGAGGGGGATAACCTGAAATGAGAATAATGCACACACTGCAAGACTACTAGAAATATGGGAGAAACCGTTCTGTACCATATACTGCAGCTTGCATGTATTTACCAGAATGTTTAGGTTGTATTTATGGATACATTTTACTATTGAAGAAAAATAGAGAAATACAATTTTCCGGATTAAACAGAAAAGATTTATCTGATTTCAGGGAGCTTTTATTGTTTTTATCATATCCGATGATCATGGTTGGCGTGCTTCGGGATACTGCGTAAATGAACAAACACATACCCCAAATCTGAACCGCCTGGTATCTGAAGAAATGCGCTTTTCACATGCATTTGCAGCCAGCACGCTTTGTTCATCATCAAGGGCAGTTATTGCTGCAGGGCTCATGCCTTTTAGCAACGGTGGCCATGTTTTTTTAGCGGCCAGTTTTTCCCGGAACCAAAATGATTGCGCACAATATTATTCATATTGTATGTCAGGCTAAAATATCATGTTATAAACAAACTTAAACATAGGTGAAATGAAAAACATTATTCTAATATTATTCTCATCATTCATTATTTCATGCAGTAATGAAACTGAACAACCTAATATCGTATTTGTTTTTGCTGATCAATGGCGGGCACAATCAATGGGATATGCCGGTAATCCAAATGTTAAAACCCCTAACCTTGATAAACTTGCTTCTGAAGGGGTTTGCTTTACAAATGCTATTTCAACCAATCCTGTATGCACACCATATAGAGCCATGTTGTTAACTGGTCAATATGTATTGAAAAATGGCATGTTTATGAATGATATTATGCTTGATCCTGATTCTAAGAGTTTTGCAAAACTATTTAAACAGCATGGATACAATACGGCTTATATCGGAAAATGGCACCTTGATGGTAATGGTCGTTCTTCGTTTATTCCAAAAGAAAGGAGACAAGGCTTCGATTATTGGAAGGTGCTGGAGTGTTCCCATAGTTATAATAACTCAAAATATTGGGGAAATGATGACCAATTGCATACATGGGAAGGCTACGATGCAAAAGCTCAAACAGAAGATGCAATTACATTTATTGAAGAACAGTCAAAAAATGAAAAACCTTTTTGTTTGATGCTTTCCTGGGGACCACCTCATGCACCCTATAAAACTGCGCCTAGAGAATTTCAGGATTTATACGAAGATGTTGATATTAAATTAAGGCCAAATGTTCCAGAAAATTTAACTGAAAAAACAAAAAACATGCTAAGAGGATATTATGCCCATTGTTCTGCTCTTGATAGTTATATCAAACTATTACAGGATGCCATTAGGCAAAATAATATTGAAGACAATACTATTTTTGTTTTTACCTCAGACCATGGAGATATGATTAATAGTCATGGCCAAATGAAAAAGCAAAGAATCTATGAAGAATCGGCTAAAGTACCCTTCATTATTAAATATCCGA
Source organism: Saccharicrinis sp. (assembly GCA_024635585.1). Lineage (GTDB taxonomy): Bacteria > Bacteroidota > Bacteroidia > Bacteroidales > Marinilabiliaceae > Saccharicrinis. The sequence continues at coordinate 6,234 of JAGXIP010000127.1, forward strand.
CTTTACTTGGGAAAGAGGGAAGAAAAAGTGATTTTTTATTAAATACATTGGATATATTACCCACAATGTTGGGAATGTCAGGTTTACAAGTGCCAGAAGGTTTGGATGGAGAAGATATTACGGATATCATTCTTGGTCAAAAAGAAGACGACCGTAAAGCAGCACTTGTTTCATGCATTCAACCATTTGGACAGTGGAAACGAGCCAGAGGAGGGAAAGAGTTTAGAGGAATTATAACAAAAAAGTATACTTATGCTCAATATTTGTCTGGAGAATGGTTGCTTTTTGATAATATTGCCGATCCATACCAGCTAAATAATCTCATAGGAAATACTGCTTTTGAATCAATTGCTAAAAATTTAGAAGAATTACTTTCAATGGAACTCATTCGTCTGGATGATGAATTTGCAACAGGACCTTCGTATTTAGAAAAATGGGGACATACCGTTGATTCAACTGGCACTGTACCTTACAGTAATTGATTTTACGAGAAGCATATATCGGTTTGAAAGGTTGGAGCTTTGACGTCGGAAAGTTTAGTAAGCATCCTAATAACGCATTTCCCTAAGAATTTGTCAAAAAAATTGGAGTGTGGAAGAGCATGACGCAGGTCTTATTTATGAGCTGGATACTTTTTTGAATGAAAGGGATAATAACAGGCCACTTTTTCTTGAAATAAATCAACATGATGAAGACAAATATTAAGATAATTACTATTAAGTACTTGTGTGTAATAGGTTTACTATTTAACACCCTTTGTGAGTGTAAAGCTCAGGAAAAACCGGATTATACCTCAAAAGTTCCAAAGTTTACATATCCTGAGACTTTGGATGCACAGATAGAGACACTAAAAACAAATCCATTGGTTCTGAGAGCTAAAGAGTATCGGAAGGAATTTAAAGACGATCCTCACCATCCCATTTATCATTTCACCAGTCCGGAGGGAAAGTTAAATGACCCAAATGGATTAAGTTTTTGGAAAGGAAAATGGCATATGTTCTATCAGGCGTATCCAAGAGAAGATCCTCGTCAACATTGGGGGCATGCAGTAAGTGAAGACCTTATTCAATGGGAAGATTTGCCTTATGCCATATATCCAAATCCTGAATGGAAATGCTATTCAGGAGCTACTCTTGTAGAGGAGGATAGAGTTATTGCAATGTATCATGGTAAATCACTCGGGAATTTGGTTGCCATATCCGATGATCCACTTCTTTTAAATTGGGATAAATTAACAGGCACCGCAGTTATTCCTATGCCAAAAAAGAAGGATGATGTCCCATATAAAATTTTTGATGCTTGTGTTTGGAAGAAGGGTGACATGTATTATTCTCTATCAGGAAGTAGAATGCCCACAGGACCGGCAGGAGCACTTATGCGCACTCATTTTTTGTTCCAGTCAAAAGATTTAAAAAAGTGGGACTATTTACATGAATTTATAGAAGACGATGATTTTACTTTGGTTGGAGATGACGGGGCATGCCCATACTTTTGGCCCATTGGGGATAAACATATCCTCATATTCTTCAGTCA
>JAGXIP010000128.1 GCA_024635585.1 Saccharicrinis sp.
GATAATATGACCTCAAAAACACAAATTATCGTGTCCGACATGATTATTCATGGCAAAAGAAGTGACCGTGTTGTAACCTCAAAAGGATATTCCGAAGGTCATTTTAAGTCCTTCACGGAATATTTGGCTCCCGACAGGGAAAAAGGCACCAAGATGTTAAAACTGGAAAATAACTTATGGATTTATTCACCTTCTACTGATCGTACCATACAGTTATCGGGTCACATGCTCCGCCAGTCCGTAATGGGTTCCGACCTTTCGTACGAAGACATGATGGAAGACCGGAAATTATTGGACATGTACGATGCCAAGGTTGTAGGAGAAGAAGTTATTGATGGCATTAAGACTTGGGTTTTGCAGCTTAATGCAAAAGTGGATGATGTGGCTTATGATAGTCGTAAAATTTGGGTGGATCAGAAGAGGTATGTTCCGCTAAAAGAAGAGTTATATGCCAAAAGTGGTCAATTGCTAAAAAAGACGGTGATGTCGGACATTAAAAAAATTGATGACAGATGGTATCCTACTACTTTGAATTATAAGGATATGTTAAAAGACGGTAAGGGAACCGATTTTGTTGTAAAAGAAATACAGTTTAATCCAGCTATTTCTGAATATATTTTTACCAAAGCATCGTTAAAGAAATGAATAGCTGATTTATACGGTATCCATATTTATGTTGTAACATACATAAATAAACATCGTATATTAAGCTGTGATTATTAATGGTTCACAAATTTGCAAAACGATAAGAGGATGTTCTTTAAAAGGTTTCCTCTTATTTTTTTACCAAAGTGAATATACAAACAACACAAAAAGCTAAAACAAATTATTATTTTCTTTGTCTTCCCTATGTTTACATTTTAAAAAATATGGCATTAACTCAGAACTTACTGCCTAATTTAAAATATAAGATTAACGCTGCACACATACGATATATGAAGGTATTGAGGAGACATGTAGGCATTTTATTAATTTCATTTCGGACTAATCTGCTCAAAGCAAACCACGATGCAGATATGGACGATATCCATAACCTAAGGCTCGATTTAAAACAACTATTTGCACTGTTCAAAGTACTAAAACTTTGCAATATAGAACCACCCATCAATTTTAAGGAGTCGCTAGAAGCGGTTAAAGCACTTTTTAAACAAACAGGCATCATTCGCGACAATCAGTTGGCCAAGGAGTATGGACAGCAGATATTGGATTATAAAGTGCACAAAATATTGAAAACAAAGACTGATAAAAACATTCAAAAAGCCCGCGACTATATCGCTACCGAATTGCAAAGAATAGACCTGGAAAAAGTAGAAAGAGATTTAGCTCTTGCTTTTAAAGAAACAGACTATTTAAAATCGGAATATATTCTGGATCATCTAAAAAACAAAATACAAAAGGACGAAAACAGCATTGCAGAAGAACTGCAGCAAGAGGACTGCGACTATCACCGAATACGTAGAAAAGTAAAAGAACAGTTTTATTTGCTCACCGTTATTAAAGACGTGTTGGGCGAAAAAGTTAGTTCGCAAACCATTGCCATGAAGAACCAACAAGCCAAGACTTTAGGCAAATGGCACGATTGGGTTGTTTTTGAAAATTTGTTACTCCAATGGAATATCGCGTTAGATGTTACTATGAAAAAAGAAATTCAATCATCATCAAGTAAAATATTAAACGCTACTTTTAAAAAAAGTTTGCAAACGTAGTGGAGATTGAATGAAACGAACCATTAGAATACTTCACGTACAGAAGAGGTCATTATTGGCGAGTTCCATCGAAACAAAGTTCTTTCGAATACCTTATAAAATCAATTCCTCGATGAGGAAAATACCACATATGAACAAATGGTTTTAATGAGATGAAACAAAAAATAAGCATATTGGGCTGCGGCTGGTTGGGGCTGCCCTTAGCCATTCAATTAATCGCAGATGGATTTGATGTAAAAGGCTCCACAACTACCCCTAACAAGATAAAGTCCTTACAGTCAAATCACATCAAGCCCTTTCTTATCGACCTTAGCAAGAGAGACTATTCTTTAGCTGAATTTTTAAATGCCGACATACTCATCATAGCCATCACCTCAAAAAGTGCGGACTACTTCAAGTATCTGATTGAACATATTATAGTATCAAACATTAAAAAAGTCATCTTTATCAGTTCTACCTCCGTTTATCCCTCAAACAATCAAGTGGTAAATGAGAACACCCCCGTTAAAGATGTTGTGTTGGCACAAATTGAGCAACTTTTCCTATCAAATCCCGAAATAAAAACCACCGTCATCCGCTTTGCCGGACTTTTTGGCTACAACCGCAAGCCGGGTAATTTCTTCCCCGAAGGCCGCATCATTGACCATCCTGAGGGCTTTGTCAACTTTATTCATCGCGACGACTGCATCCGTATCATACAAACAATTATCACCACCGATACTTGGAATCAAATATTTAATGGCTGCACCGATACTCACCCTACCCGACGCGAATTTTACACCAGCCAAATGCTTAAAGTGGGGCGCAACAATCCCCTTTTTAATGAAGCTGCCAGCAACGAATATAAAATAGTTGACAATAAAAAACTCAAGTCCATGCTGCATTTCACTTTTAAATATCCCGATGTGATGATGTGATGATGTGGTGATGGGATGATGGGATGATGGGATGATATGTTGATTTATCTAATAGTCTATTATCCCAGCCTGCCGGCTGGCAGGTAACAATCTATAATCTATCATCTAACAATCAATTATAAGACGCCAATAGCATAAATTATGAAACCTCGATGGATAAGCATACCTTTATAGTTTGAACAATACTTTAAAAAAAATACCATGAATATGAATTTGGCTGTCCTTATCGATGGCGACAATATACCCTCGGCTTACATCAAAGAGATGATGGAAGAGATAGCAAAATATGGCAATCCTACTATCAAAAGAATCTATGGCGACTGGACTAAACCCCATCTGGCAAAGTGGAAAATACTGCTTCTAGAAAACGCCATTACTCCGATTCAACAATACGGATACACCACCGGAAAAAATGCGACAGACTCGGCTATGATTATCGATGCCATGGATATACTTTACTCCGAAAAGGTAAATGGCTTTTGCATCGTATCCAGCGACAGCGACTTCACGCGCTTGGCTACGCGCCTCCGAGAAGCCGGGATGCAGGTGATAGGAATTGGCGAAAAAAAGACACCCAACCCCTTTATCGTGGCCTGCGATAAGTTTATTTATATTGAGATACTAAAAAATCCAACCAAAGAAAACGGATCGGAGCTTGATAAGGACAGCGAAAAAAATACCTTTGATAAGATTACTGCCAAAGAGATTAAACTCATCGCCACCTCCATCGATGATTTATCGGAAGACGACGGATGGGCATTTTTAGGCGACGTGGGAGGTTTGCTGCAGAAAAAGCAACCTAACTTCGACCCTCGTAACTTTGGTTTCCCAAAACTAACGCCCCTGATAAGTTCCATCGACAGTTTTGAGATAGACCAAAGAGACAGCCCCAAAGGACGCAACAAACTTATATTTGTACGGAATAAAGCCAAGCATTCGCGAGGTAAACGGAAGTAAAACTTAAATTCTACACTTTATTCTTGACGATATATTTTTTTCACCTTTTATAGAGCTATGCCCCATGGCAAAACCATCTGCAAAAACTGAATATATGGCTCGAAAATTTACTTAAAAATGGTAATTTAGTTGAATGAAAAAAGACCTGTCCATAGGATTAGATTTTGTTGTAGACAAACTGACAAATTCAATTGAGAATGTTGTTACAGGTGACAGTTTCAAAACCGAGGTTTCCATTTTGACAAAAGCTGACCTAAAATTAGTTACTAAGAAAAATGGATGGCTTTTTGATTGGAAAAAAGAACTAAAAGATCCAGCAAGAGAAATTTTCAAACTTACTATCATTGGAAATCCAACTATTATTCAAGGACTTATTAGCATGGAAGTTAAAAAAGACCATGTTTACATGCACTTGGTTGAGAGCGCACCATACAACAAGGGGAAAGAAAAAATGTATTCGGGTGTTCCTGCTAATTTAGTTGCATTTGCATGTAGAGTATCGTTTCAACGTGGACATGAAGGAAATATTTCATTTTTATCAAAATCGCAATTAATTAAACATTATGAAAAGACGCTTGGAGCATTTCACTTTGGCGGACGTGTAATGATAATTGATACAGTTGCCGCCCTAAAGCTTATTGATAGATATTTTAAAACAAATTGATTATGACACGCAAAAAGATAGAATTAGATGTTGACTTTATTGGTGGTCAAGAGAAATTGACCAAAGAAGAGGAAAAAGCATTAAGTGATTTCTTTAAGAAACGTAAGGTAACTTGTCAACAGCGTTTAGCTAAAAACACGACTAAGACCATAAAGCGCAGTAAGACGACAACCTAACCATCCTCCAAAAAAACAATGCACATGAATTACATATGAAACGAGCCCCGGAAGGGTCGGGGCAGGCTATGTGGCAAGAAAATAAATTATAAACACATGAATTATCTGTAAATTAAAATATTGCAACCCAATTTCACTTCTTTAATTTTTGACAAGTTTAGGATACTTGCAATTGAATCTTTCAGTTCATAGGTTAATAAAATTAGTTCACTTATTTTAAAACTATCTACTCCACTATCGAGCTCTCAATAATATCGGTAAACACAGCTTTAATATCCAGTCCGGCGGCAGCTATTTGCTGAGGGATAAAACTTGTGGGTGTCATGCCAGGGGTGGTATTTACCTCTAACAAAAAGATGTTATTACCACTTAAAATATAATCTACACGCACTATTCCTTTACAAGCCAATATGTCGTAAACCATTGATGTAATCTTCTGAATTCTTTCTGTGGTCTCCTTTGGCAGACGTGCAGGGGTTATTTCCTGTACTTTGCTGGGCGTGTACTTGGCTTCAAAATCGAAAAACTCATTGGCAGATATCACTTCGGTAATGGGGAAAAAAGTTTCGCCACCACGGGTTTTGTACAAACCGCAGGTAAACTCGTTACCTTGCACAAACTGTTCAATAATCACCTCGTCGCTCTCCTCAAAAGCCTTATGGATGGCAGGGGCAACTTCATCTATTTTTTTCGCCTTGCTTATGCCAAAGCTCGATCCGCCTGCATTGGGCTTTACAAAACAAGGAAGACCTAGCTTATCAACAATTTGCTTGGCATCAAAATCGTTCCCTTTACGCACTAAAACCGAATCGGCCACCTTTAGCCCAAAACCTTTTAAATAACTGTTGCAGGCAAATTTATTAAAAGTAAGCGATGCAGGCAGCACCCCGCAAGTTGTGTAAGGCATCCCGATAA
>JAGXIP010000129.1 GCA_024635585.1 Saccharicrinis sp.
GGATAAGGGGCAAACCTACACTATTTTGCATAATTTGGTTTCTGCCTATTTTATTCTGATTGTTCTTTTAATAATTGACTCTGCCCTCAAGATTGTTCAGGACGTTTATCAAGCCCAACCCTATAGTCAGGATCGTCCCATAAAAGGATATTTGCAAGGGATAAATCTGGTTTTCATCCTTATAGGGATACTAACCATAGTATCCATTGTTTTTAGTGTTAAGCTTACGGCTGTGTTCACTGGTTTGGGTGCTATTGCGGCAGTTTTACTTTTAATTTTTAAAGATACCATTTTAGGCTTTGTGGCAAGTATTCAGTTATCGGTTAATAATATGGTTAAACCCGGCGATTGGATTGCTATGCCCTCGCACAATGCAGACGGTACGGTGCTGGAGATGACACTCAACACCGTTAAAATTCAAAACTGGGATCAAACCATTTCTACTGTACCTACTTATGCTTTGGTTAGCGAGAGTTTTATTAACTGGCGAGGGATGGAGGAATCCGGAGGACGACGGATAAAACGTTCCATTAGTGTGGATATGAAGTCGGTAAAGTTTTGTACGCCGAAGATGATAGAGAAATTTAGAAAAGTAAAGTTTCTACGGAGTTATATTGACGAGAAATTAATTGAATTGGAAGAGTACAATAAGCAATTTGATATAGACGAATCATCGGTCATCAATGGACGCAGGCTTACTAATCTGGGAGTTTTTAGAAAATATTTAGAGAATTATTTGAAACGCCATCCAAAGGTAAACACTGAAATGACTTTGCTGGTTAGGCATTTGCAGCCCAACGAAAAAGGTTTACCCATCGAAATATACGTATTTAGTAATGATCAGCGCTGGGCATTTTATGAAGAAATACAAGCCGATATTTTTGACCATATTTTAGCAGTAATGCCCGAATTTGATTTGAAGATGTTTCAGTTTCCTACAGAAAAAACCAACGGCGCTGAATTTATTGAAAATTAATGTTTTATAACCATGATAAATACTATTGAATATGAAGCGCGCATTGTCTAATTTTGTAGTATATTGTTACTTAAATTCTAATAATAGTTACAAGTTATAACCAAACCGTTTGTATTATGGACAACTTACCAATAGATAGTTTAGATAAAAAAATTTTATCGCTCATTACAAAAAATGCACGCATTCCGTTTTTGGAAGTAGCTCGGGAATGTAATGTTTCAGGTGCGGCTATTCACCAACGCATTCAGCGACTTATCAACTTAGAGGTGATAAAAGGGTCGGAGTTTATTATTAACCCGGCCAAAATAGGTTATCACACTTGTGCCTTTATGGGCATTTTTTTAAAAAAGGCCAGCCTGTTTAATAAAGTAGTAGAGTTGCTCGGGGAAATACCTCAAATTGTTGAGTGTCATTACACAACGGGACAATATGCTATTTTTATTAAAATTTATGCCCGTAACAACGAGCATTTAAAAAGCATGTTACACGATAGCCTACAATCTATTACCGGCATTTCATCAACCGAAACTATTATTTCATTAGAAGAAACTTTTAAAAGACAATTACCCATTGAGTAAATAATGTGTAATGCCAAGAAAACTCTGATGGCTTAAAGTGATCGGAGTTTTTTTTATAGTTTCCATTCGCCCTCAATTATTTTTGTGAGTGCGGGTACAAATCTTTTAAAATTTACTGTTAAAAGATTGATGATAGGGTCGTGTTTTACCACATCGGTATAGTTTTGTTCGTTGATTTTCCACAAAGTACTTTTATCGTATTTGCTGTTTGCTGTAGATAAAACAAGATGGGGTAAGGTGGCCGAAGTGGCTTTTATTTGAAATTCCTCTTTTTCGATTAATCCCATTTTCATTAACAAGGGATGTATTTCGAAAAAATTATAGGTGCTGTCGCCCAAGTATAAATTAAAGGATAGTTTTTCGACCAGCGGAACATGAAAATAAAAGTTAAAAACCTGTCGCGGATCTTTTACATGCATCGAAACAAAGTTATTGTGCATGTTGTTGGGCGTATAATGTATCATCCAGTTTAATGATTGATACTCGGTAAACTGCTCTTTTAAACCCAACCAAAACAAAACCCGAGGCCACACTACAATATTAAAATGATCGTCCCAATCATTTTGTTCCTTTAAGGTAAGTAGGTTCTCAATATTTAAAGCTTGAATAGGAATTTTCATCTGTCTATAATTAGATTTTTAATGGTCAGATGGAACTCGCCACATTAGTCATCCCCCTGTGTGAGAGGATACTCTCATGGCTCGTTTCATTAAAACATTTTTTTTGGTTTGAGATTTTATAATTGTGCGTGCGAAACCATTTTAACGTCCTGTTTTTCATTGTTAAAAACAAAATCCATACGTCCTAAATTGATGCCGCCCCAGCCTGTTTGATTGATTATTACGGATTTGTTTACCTTGTTATTTACAATAGCAGGTTCATTCATAAAGGTATGCGTGTGTCCGCCTAAAATAACATCGATATAGGCCGTATTTTTTGCTAATATGATATCGCTTACCGTATCGTTGTTATATTGATACCCCAAGTGTGACAAGGCAATTACTAAATCGCATTTCTCCGCTTTTTTAAGCAGCTCGGCTGTTTTATCGCCCTCAATAATGGGATCTAAATAGGCAATGCCTTGGTAGTTTTTTGGAGTTACCAGTCCTTTTAACTCAATGCCCAAGCCTATAACACCAATTTTTAAGTGCCCTTTTTCAAATATTTTGTAGGGACTCATGATGCCATCTAATGGCGAGTTGTTAAAACTATAGTTGCTATTGATAAAAGGGAATTTTGCTTTTTTAATTTGTTCGGCAAGATGCTGGCTGCCGTTATCAAATTCGTGATTTCCAAGGGTTGAAGCATCGTATTGCATATCGCTCATTAGCTTTAATTCCAGCTCTCCACCGTAGAAATTAAAATAGGGAGTTCCCTGAAAAATATCGCCCGAATCTAATAGCAATACATTTGCATTTGATTGCCGCACTTGCTTTATTAATGCAAACAGCCGCGCAAATCCACCCTTACCAGCATACCTGCCGTCGTTTTCGGGGAATGGATCTATATGGCTATGCATATCGTTGGTATGGAGGATAGTTAGGGTAGCTTCACCTTTGTTTAGTAAATTACATGCAGGAAAGCCTATTGCGCCAGCGGCCGAACCCAAGGCTATGGTTTTTAAAAATCGTCGTCTATCGTTTGTCATTACTTGGGATTTAGTTAAAGATAATACGTCCATCCATGTCGGCTTTTAGGATGTTGCCTTTGCTATTTTGTTCCTGAATACTTTCAATTATCGTCTCGCGCAATTTTAAATTCAAGTTGGTGCGATGTATTGGATTAACGAGCATTTGATAATGATCGCCTCCGTCGGCCAAGTAATCTGACGTGGCTAAAATATAGTTTTTAGTAATATCGAGCGGTTTGTTTCCAACAAGTACTTCCAGCACATGGGTGTCTTTAAATTTTACCGATGCACCTGCAATGCCATCTCCCTTTGTGCGGCCTAAAAAGTTGAAAAGCGATAAAATACTATCTCCCGGAAGTGTTAACATCACTATTTCGTTTTCGAAAGGCATTAGCTCAAATATGTTACGCAGGGTTACTTCACCTTGAGGTATGTCCGACCGTATTCCTTTAATATTCATCAGGGTTAATAAGGGTAAGGTGTCGGCATTGTTAGTTGTAAGATATTGATGTGCTTTGCTTTGTATAATATCTGAAATAAAATTAGACAGCGGACTTTCGGGCTTGTAAGCGAGCATTTGTGTTTCGCTTTGGCCTATTACCTTATTCATTTTTGCATCTATTTCGTTCCGATAAGGTTCTATTGCGGCTTGCATGGCGCTATCGGCTTTAATATCTTTATCAATGATGATGTTGGTAACTTTATAACTGCTTGTTTTATAGGGTTGAGTGCAATTTAAATAGCTTACAGCAATTGCTAAAAATAGAATTAATCTTACCAGTTTCATTATGTTGTTTTTATTTGCAAGTTTACCCAAATTCATCTTAAATTAAAAGAGCCCCATTGTGGAGCTCTTAAAGTTTTACTTGATTTGTTCAAGGTACGTTTTTTGAACCTTGTGTAACAAGTCAATGTTTATTTCGGGATTATAAATCCGTATCATATCTTCAATCTCAAAGTTATTATGGAAGTGTCCCAAAGCTGAATCGAACATGCTACCCGACCAGTTATTTTTGACTCTTCGGGTAAGTTCTTCAAATTCGGACCATTTCACATAGCGAGGAAGTGACATATAACCATGGTCTTTTTCTACTTCGTCGAGATATAAACCAGGCTCAACCTCACTAAGCTTAAAAAACTTTTTTAAACGGATAATAGCGGTTGAATGGATGTTTTTAGATGGTTTCTTTTTAAATACGACGCCTTCATCCATAAATGCGGTCTGTAAGCCTTTTATCATATCGTAATTATCCAAGTGACGCACCCTAATAATATCATGTGATTTATTAAAGATGGTTACTGTACCTGCATCGGCATGAAAGTAAGAGGGAAAGTACTTTAGAATATTTATGCGCGCCCGGGTTACCTCTTCTAGCGTATAAAGATGGTCAATTACCAAATAAATATAAAGCGGTTTTGATTCCTGAGGTATTTCGCCGTAATAACCAAAATAACCAGGAAAGGGTTCCGGCGCTTCAAGCACAAAGGTGTTAGGTAATATTTTATCATTCATGGTAACTAATTGCTCCGCTTTAAGCAAATTGCCATACCGTTCTATAATTGTTGAATCAACCATAATATTTAATTTTTTATGAGGTTATATTAAGTTTGCATTTAAGATACGAAAAAAATATTTAATGATAAACTACTTTTTTATCTGAATTTATTTAATGGTCGCGCGTAAATACAGGTTGTATATCTGTTGATAAACGACTGTTGTAATAATATCCTTCCAAATCGAATGCTTTGAGTTGCTCGGGATTCTCAATTTTGTTTTTTATGATAAAACGAGTCATCAGTCCGCGTGCTTTTTTAGCATAGAAACTTATTATTTTATATTCGCCATTTTTTAGGTCTTTAAATGTGGGTGTAACCACTGTGGTTTTTAAACTATCTACTTTCAAGGCTTTAAAATATTCCTTAGATGCTAAGTTTATCAATACTTTATGTTGATTATTGGCCATATCTTTTTTTAGCAGATCGGTAATTTTATCTCCCCAAAAGGCATAAAGATCTTTTGTACGATTTACTGGTAACTTCGTGCCCATTTCGAGGCGATATGGAAGTATTAAATCCAGCGGACGCAGTAAGCCGTATAAACCGGATAGTATCCGCAACTTTTGCTGCATATAATCCACCTCCTTTTCTGATAACGCATAAGCATCCAAACCTTGAAAAACATCACCCTTAAAGGCAAATACCGCTTGTCGGGCATCGTGGGAGTCGAATGGA
>JAGXIP010000130.1 GCA_024635585.1 Saccharicrinis sp.
CCTTGAACTGCTCTTTCATTTCGTTACGCGCTTGTTCCAGCAACATACCCAATTCGTCTTTGGAGCTCTTCATTTGCTCTTCCATAAAAACCTGATCGGTAATATCGTTCTCCATACTCAATATCTTAATAATATTGCCTTGGTTATCGATAACAGGAGTATAAGTCGATAATAAAAATAGTTCATCGCCCAGTTTGGTACGTCGGCGCACTCTGCCTTTAAAGCTTTGTCCTTTTTGTAAGTCCGTTAATATTTTATTTAGCTCTTCTATTTCGTCATTAAATGAAAATATCTTTAAATTTTGGCCTTCTATTTCAGCAGGTTGATATTTAAAGGCTTTTAAAAACAGTTGATTCACAGAAATTAGGGTACCATCTGTTTCAAACTCGCAACTGATAGCAGAGTTATCGATGGCCTCCAAAATACCTTTACGTTCCACCTCACGCCTGTCCGACTCTTCTTGCGTAGCTTGCATTTCCTCTAAGTTCTGGCGCAACTCCTCTTCTTGCTGCGACATTTTTTCGGCCTGTATCTGTGTTTCGTGTAGTAGCTTTGTAGTTTGTATATTTATCTGAACCGTAGATATTGTGGTAGCAATACTCTCTGCTGTTTTCTCCACAAATTCAATTTCATATGGCTCAAACTCACTAAACGATGCCAATTCTATTACGCCATATATCTCGTTATTAACTTTTAGGGGTACAATTAAAATAGCCTTAGGATTTGCTTGCCCCAGCCCTGACGTGATAGTAATATATTCGTTGGGAACGTCGGTGATATAAATCGTTTGCTTTTCAATGGCACAGCGCCCAATAAGGCCTTCGTCGGATTTAATTTTTTTGTCGGCAAATTTTTTCCTGTCGAAGGCAATGCTGGCTGTCAAATCGAAGTACTTCTCGTTTTTATGGTTGTTAAGCAGGAAAAAGCCACCCTGGTTAATTTTTAAATAGTTAACCATGTAGCTGATAATGTTGTACGAGAGTTCTTCTATATTATCGTTGTTTTTGCGCAGTATTTCGGCAAATTGAGCTAGTCCTTGAGTAACCCAGGTTCTTTGTTCTTCCAGAACCCGTCCTTGTTCCTGATTATTTTTATTTTTGATAAGGTAGTCGCGTAACTTATGCAGCGATTTGCTTAGCGGATCTTTTTCCCGTACGTCTATGTTAACCGTATCAAGGTTGCCTTGCCTTAAATTGTTGATAAATTTTAAAACCATGCTTGATTTTTGGGCTTCGGTTTTAATAAATTTGCGCTGCTTGCGTATCGTGCGAGCAAAACTCTGAGCCATAAAATAACCTATCGTACCAGTTATGGCGGGCAATATTATCAGTATCCACATACCCGGAAACAAATAGAACATATCGGCAATGGTTCTATTGGATTGCATAAACACATCCGAAGTTAGATTTATTAAAACCACAAAGATTAAAATGAGTAGCCCAAGCAGTATGCCTCTAAAGGTATATCTTCCTATAATGCGCGATAATTGATTTTTTTTCACAACGATTGTATTAAAATAGTTCAATATGAAAAATCACGGCAAAAACCAGATTTCCTTGTGGGAATTGGAATCTATGCCCGTGATATATTAACCCAATACGATAGAACCATAAAAAGGGTTCAAATTTTTGTGGCTAAATTAAACAAAGCAATAAAAATAGCACAAATTACACGATTGCTTTTACTTATTTCACAAATAGGCACCCTCATCTTTGGCGATATAAAGATAAAAAGGTATTTTTATAATTAAATTAATTAATACGCAGTTTGGAGTCCTCACTAATTAGACCATAATAAATAATAACCATGAAAGCCATGCAATCAAAATTTTTCAGCTCACGGGCGATATTATTTATCGTAGCTATGCTTATTTTTATTTCATCCTGTACAACGGATGGAAAGGAGAAAAATGAAACTACAAGTAGCATGGACATTCCTGCAAAAGTAGAAATGAAAGCTGTTTTAACTTCCCCTCCAAATGTACCACCACCAACAGCCAATAGAGTAGCTAAAAAATTAATTGTGGAAATGGAGATTCTTGAGAAGGAAGGGGAAATAACAAATGGCGTTAAGTATGTTTATTGGACTTTTGGAGGAACGGTACCCGGAAGTTTTATTCGTACTAAGATTGGTGATGAGGTAGAGTTTCATTTAAAAAATCACCCGGATAATAAATTGCCACATAACATTGATCTCCATGCCGTTACTGGCCCAGGAGGTGGTGCAGAGTCTTCTTTTGTTGCTCCGGGACACGAAAAGGTATTCTCTTTCAAAGTTTTAAACCCTGGCCTTTATGTGTACCATTGTGCTACAGCTCCCGTAGGGATGCATATTGCCAATGGAATGTATGGTTTAATATTGGTAGAACCGGAAGAAGGTTTATCTCCAGTAGATAAGGAATATTACATTATGCAAGGCGATTTTTATACCAAGGGCAAATATGGCGATCGTGGTCTGCAGCCTTTTGATATGCAAAAGGCAGTTGATGAAAATGCCGATTATGTGGTATTCAACGGCAAAGTAGGTGCGCTTACCGGCGATAATGCCATTACGGCCAATGTGGGAGAAACAGTGCGCCTGTACGTGGGTAATGGCGGCCCTAATCTGGTTTCTTCTTTTCATTTAATTGGAGAAATATTTGATAAAGTTCACGTGGAGGGCGGAAGTTTAATTAACGAGAATGTACAAACAACTATAATTCCTGCCGGTGGCGCTGCCATTGTAGAGTTTAAGGTAGAAGTGCCCGGTACTTTTATTTTGGTGGATCACGCCATATTTAGAGCGTTTAATAAGGGGGCTTTAGGGATGCTTAAAGTTCAGGGTGAAAAAAACGAAAAAGTTTATTCTGGAGAATTACGCGATGATATTTATCTCCCCGAAGGTGGAGGTATCCAAAGTATGCCATCATCAAAAGAGGTTCCTGAATCTGAAATCCCCGCTAAATCTATAGCAGAGCGAATGAAATTTGGCAAACGAACCTATATGCACACCTGTTTCGCTTGCCACCAAGCTGAAGGTCAGGGAATCGCTAATGCTTTTCCTCCCTTGGCAAAATCTGATTATCTGAATGCCGACGCGAACCGTGCCATTGGTATAGTTTTACATGGCAAAACAGGTGAAATAACAGTTAATGGCGAAAAGTATAATAGTATTATGACGGCACAAACCTTGTCGGATGAGGAAATTGCAAACGTGCTGACCTATGTATATAACAGTTGGGGTAATTCTAAAAAAGAAGTGACCCCTGAAATGGTAAAAGCCGTAAGAAACGGCAAATAAATAAAATGAATATGGGGTTTCTCGCTAAAATAGTTTTCCTGCTTGTTGCGACTATAGCTGCAAATACGGCTCAAGCACAAGATGGTATGGTGGAAATTAAGGGAGGAACCTATATTCCTTTATATGGCATAGATTCAACCACTGTTACCATAACCGATTTTTCGATGGATGTGTATCCGGTTACCAATGCCGAATACCTTGAATTTGTTAAAGCATATCCCACATGGCAAAAAAGCAAGGTAAAACGCTTATTCGCGGATGGTAATTATTTGGTAGATTGGGAAGACGATCTTTCCTATGGGAAATCGCTTACGGATGATGCCCCCATAACAAATGTGTCATGGTTTGCAGCAAAAAATTATTGCGAATGCCAAGGCAAAAGATTACCAACTATTGATGAGTGGGAATATGTAGCAATGGCTGATGAGATTTCGACCGATGCCAGGACGAAAGTTAGTTATAATCAGAAAATTTTGGATTGGTACGAAGCGCCAAAGTCTTTTAATAAAAAAATTGGTTCTACTTTTAAAAACTACTGGGGGGTTTATGATCTTCATGGTTTGGTTTGGGAATGGACGATTGACTTCAACTCCGTACTTATTTCAGGAGAATCAAGAAAAGATGTGGATAAAGACAGTAATCTTTTCTGTGGAAGTGCTGCTGTTGGGGCTACAGATTTGATGAATTATGCCGCTTTTATGCGCTATGCCTTTAGGGGAAGTATGAAGGCTAGATATTCCGTGAAAAATTTGGGGTTTCGGTGTGCTAAAGATTCTTCTAAAAAGTTAAAAAATAAACCATGACGAAAAAAATAACACCTATACTTTTATTATTTGCTGCATTTGCCTTTCTCAGCTCTTGCCATACAAATAAAAAAGAAGCGACATCAAAGGTAACTTACCAATGCCCAATGAAGTGTGAAGGTGAGGTAACGTATGATAAAAAAGGTTCTTGCCCAATTTGTAAAATGGATCTTCAGCCCATAAAAACTAAAACGAAAGATAACAAAGAAATCTCGGATCTATCTATCTATAATCTTCCGTCGGTTTGGACAAATCAAGACAATCAGGAGATTGAATTAAAAGAATTGAAAGGAAATATTTTGGTAATGGTAATGATTTATACCACTTGTCAAGCTGCATGCCCCAGATTGGTTGCCGACATGAGAGCTATAGAGAGAGAGATTCCGGAAAATAAAAAAAGTAAAGTAAAATTAGTATTGGTCAGCATTGACCCTGAAACAGATACACCTGAACGCTTGAATAAATTTGCCATAGAAAACAAAATGGATTCCGACCAGTGGATATTCCTTAGAGGTTCCGAAGCAGATACCCGCGAATTTGCAGCCGTTTTGGCGGTGAATTACAAGAAAATTTCTCCCATGGATTTTTCCCATTCTAATATTATCAGTGTTTTTAACCAACAGGGAGAGTTAGTGCACCAAAAAGAAGGACTTGGCGTTGATCTTAAAAAAGCCGTGGATAAGATTTTGGAATTGGTGGATTAAACTACTGAATTGGGCACTTTGTCAACACATAAATAATATTTTAGAATGGGGTTAAAACCCTTCATGTATTTACTTCATCCGTTCACTAAAGTGAACGGCAATGTAAGAACAGACATTCAACTATGCTTTAATTTTATTGCCGTCAGCTTCAGCTGACGGTTTGTGCAAACTGTTATTTAAATGGGCTTTAGCCACATTTCTATTCGTATTGATTAAACCACACAATGCGATTAAACTGATTACGCCACTATGTTAAAATGTAACAAGAAGATACAAATTATTCCCTCTCACTTCCCCTCTATCAACTCCCTTCTGATATAGCTTATTATTTTCCATCTGTCGTCGGGTTGTATTTGGCCTTGGTGGGAACCCATAACGCCAAAGCCTACGGATATCACATGGAAAATCTCTCCATCAGGATTAGGTGCTACCTTATCGGATAGGAGGCTAGCGGGTGGGTAGGGATACTTACCGCTGGTGAATAAAAAGCCTTTGCCATCACCTTTGTCGCCATGACAATGCCAGCAATAAATGTTGTACAGGCGTTTTCCTTCGGTTAAAATCTCGGCCTCGTCGGGTTGCCCAAGATAGGGATTAAGGAGATTTATTCCGGCCAGCTTGCGGTTTTCATCTGTTTTTTCAAACTCATAAGGGATGATACCACGCGGCATAGTATTTTCAACTGGCATAATATTAGTTTTACCACCCTCCAAAACCGGGTTTTGACTATAGGTTTCGTAGCTCCTACTCTGCTCCATATCCGGAAAGTAACTGTAGCCTGGTTTGTTACGATCGGCATCGCATGAAGCTACAAATAAGGTAAATGCCAATACAATTGGTAAACT
Organism: Saccharicrinis sp.; assembly: GCA_024635585.1. GTDB lineage: Bacteria > Bacteroidota > Bacteroidia > Bacteroidales > Marinilabiliaceae > Saccharicrinis. Next base: position 5,632 of record JAGXIP010000130.1, read on the forward strand.
CAGATAATATTTACTTGATATTTTCATAGTCGAAACTTTCTTTATAAAAAGGATGATTTTCGGGTACGAGCCTCGCTTTTGTTAGTGCTTTGAATACAAACCATGTAAACACGGAAACATACATAACAGTCATACCTATCTCAAACAAACCAATATGTGCATGTTCGGCTCCAACGGCTCCAGGCATAATAGCCAGATAAGTATCGATCCAATGACCCATAAAAACTACAATTGAAACGTACAACAACCAATCGGACTTCCGTTTATTTCCCCTTGACATTAATCCAAAAAATGGCGCCAGAAAACAAACAATCAAATTTACATAGAACAGTGTTTCGAAACCCTTAATGCGGGTGACAAAGTAAGTGGTTTCCTCAGGTATGTTGGCGTACCAAATAAGCAGATACTGCGAAATCCATAAGTAGGCCCAAAAAATGCTAAAACCGAACAGGTATTTTCCCAAGTCGTGCATATGCTCGTTGTTAACGTGCTCCATATAACCCATTTTTTGCAACACAACCAAAAATATGATGATCACGGCAATGGAATTGACAAAAATACCCACAAAAGTGTACCAACCATATAAGGTGCTAAACCAGTGTGCATCGATACTCATAAGCCAATCCCATGAAGCGGTTGAACTGGTAATGGCAAAAAACACTACAAAAAGAGCCGAATAGGTGCGCAGACGATAAAATAGTTTTATATCGGGGTTCGTATCAGTCATCAAAGAAACCTGCCTAATCTTGCCCAGTAGAAAAATCCATCCTGCCAAATACACGAACATACGAATTACAAAGAAAGGCAAGTTCAAGTAAGGCTCTTTCATTTTTAGCAATGCGTCCAACTCCTCGGTATGCGACCAATGGTATAGCGAGTGAACTCCCAAAATGATGGGTATAATCATTAGTGCACCCAACCAAATTCGGCTGGCTATTGCTTCGCCAATACGTTGTACGGATGTTTGCCATCCCGATTCGGCAATTAAATGCACGGCCACGAAAAAACCGGCACCTAAAGAAAGGCCAATTATCAGAAAACCATTGAGCAATATATTGGCCCAAAAGCGATGTCCGTCAATTCCTCCCACAAAATAACCTACTACGGTCATTAAAAAACCTATTACCAAGGCTATGGTAAGTACGGTTGTTCCTTTTTTTGGAAAGATAAAGTCCTTAGTAAACTCCTTTATAGACGCATTATGCATGGGTATCGGTTTTAATAGGTTCAACATGCTTTACTTCAGAAGCTCCAACACTTGTTAATACTTCAAAAATTTTATCCGATTGACTGGTATCAGTTATCTTAACCACTATTAAAAAAGCATCGTCTGTTGTTCTCTCGTCAAAAATTATATTTTCAGCGCCAGGTCCTAAGCCTGATTTAATCAGAAAACCAACGACCAGTGAAATGGCCGCAAAGAGTACCGTCATCTCAAAGGTTACAGGAATAAATGACGGCACCGAGAAAAAAGGTTTACCACCAAAGTTAAGCGGCCAGCTTGTGGTAAAAACCCATGACTGAAACCAAAATGCCAATATGCCTCCTATTGCTCCGGCAACAAATCCCAAGCGGGGTAAACGTGATCTTTTTAATTTGAGTACATCATCCAAACCATGCACCGGAAAAGGTGTGCGCACATCAAATATAGCTATGCCCTTATCCTGTAATTCCTTAATGGCTTTAATGAGTTCGGTATCATCCCAAAAAAGGCCAGTTATGTATTTATTACTTTTCATTGCGATCTCCTTTCTTGATAAATTTTTCGCCCGAACTTTTTAACACCGTTTTTATTTCAGCCACTGCAATCACTGGGAAAAATCGAATAAACAAAAAGAACAGCGTAAAGAACAAACCAAAAGTGCCTATAAAAATACTTACTTCAACCCATGAAGGAGCATACATTACCCAGCTCGAGGGCAAGAAATCGCGGTGCAGTGAGGTAACGATAATAACAAAACGCTCAAACCACATACCTATATTTATAAAAATAGATATCACAAAGGTAGCTGCCAGATTACGCCGTATCTTCTTGAACCAGAAGAGCTGAGGTGTAATCACGTTACAGGTCATCATAAACCAGTAAGCCCACCAATAAGGCCCAAAAGCCCGATTAACAAAAGCATACTGCTCATACACGCTCCCTGAGTACCAGGCCATAAAGAATTCTGTGATATAGGCTATGCCCACAATAGATC
>JAGXIP010000008.1 GCA_024635585.1 Saccharicrinis sp.
GTTTGCTCGGGAGCTAAACTATTGCCATTCAATATCAATTGGTATTCTACAGTTGCATCCGAACCAGACATACCTATAGCTACACCCGAGTTTGTATCGGAAATACAAAAATCGCCAGAAACCGGATTACTATTCATACTATAAGTAGTAACCGCAACATCGGACTTAATTTCATAGTCACCATTCATCAAAACTGAACATAACGTAGCCTGATTTACGGCTCTAATTGTGTAAACCCCGAAGGCCGTTACATTATTATTCAATGTAATAGCATTACCATCGCCCGAAACCTTGGCTCCATAAGGGTTGCCGTTTCTTAACAACTGATAATCAACGCCATTATCGCTTCCATCTAAGCCAACTGGCCATCCGGCGCCACCATTACAACCTGAGTCAACATTTGATGGAGTAATATTAAAAATAGTTGGTAGTGGATTTTCGTTTACCGTAATATCTGCAGTTGACATTTGTATGGAACAAGCATTAGCTGTTGGACCAAAAGCCACCACATGATAAACACCTGCAGCTACATTTGTCCACTCCACCGTAGTAACACCATCAGCCACAAAATTGCTACCTACCGCGTTATTACCGGCATCTTGTAATTGATAGCTTACACCAGCTTCTGAATTTTGTAAATAAATACGTACACCTGTTGATGCTTCGCAATATTCGGTATTTTCGGCTACAACCGCTTGATCTTTTGGAAGTGCATCGATGGTTACTGTTGTTTCGCTGGTCGCTTTACAGCTTTTACTATCGGTAACGGTAAGGGTATAAGTTCCATCTTTGGCCAATTCTGCAGTTCCCAGATTAGGATCTTCAGTGTTATTGGCAACAAAATTATCGGGTCCTGTCCAATCATAGGTATATCCGGGTGTACCATCTGAAGCTGAGCCATCTAACGACAGTGCATTTCCTTCACATATGGTCTGGTCTATTCCTGCTATTGCAGTGGGTAGCGGGTTAACTTTAATATTGACAGCCGCTTGTGCCGAACATCCATTATTTGTAGCTACCACATAAACTCCTGTAATAGTGGGGTCGAAACCATTGGTTACTTCAAATGTTTCGGTACCCAAAGTGTTCAATTGTGTATCGGTAATACCATCCGTTTTATAATAAACATAATTAGCGTATCCTGCAGGGGCTGTACGTAAAGTTATTGGCGTTGCCTCACAAAACTCTTGTCCATTGGTTGGTTGAATAAAGCTAATATTCGGTACTGCTTTGGCCGTCATTGCAATAGATGCTCTATCCTTGCAACCCGTTACATTATCAATTACTTCAACCTCAACAGTAACAGCATTGTTTATCGTAATATCTTTATTCGAGATAGCGCTTGATGCACCCTGCGATATTCCGTCCACAAAAAAATCATAATTATAATTGCCAGAACCATCTATGGCACTTCCCGAAAAAGTTATGGTAGTACCCGCACATACATTTGTGCCTGGAGGCGTTGGATTGGTGATGTTTAGGCTGGCAGTAACCTGGTTGACAACCACATCGGTTGTAGCCGTTGCCTGACAAGTGTTGGCATCAGTAACCGTAAGGGTGTAAGTACCGGCATTTGTAAGTGCTACTGTTTTAAGCTCAGGATTTTGAGCAGCATTGGCAAAGCCATTAGGCCCTGTCCACGAATAGCTTACCATTCCATTTGGTAAAGCCGACAAAATGACATCCTCACCCAAACAAGCCGGTCCATCATTGCTTGCATCTGCAAGCGGCAGCGCATGAATTGTTACGGCTACCGTTGCCTCGTCACTCACACAACCCGAGTTATCTTGTACAGAAACACCATAAGTACCCGCATCTGCTAGCGTTGCTGAACCGATGGTAAGTGTGCTGCCGGTTTGACTTGGTATTAAAGAACCACCCTTAGTCCAAACATAAGTTGAATAACTACCACTACCTCCTGAGGCTGTAGCGGTTAAGATAAGGCTTGTGCCATTACAAACGGGGGCATTATTACTTACAGATACGGTTGGACGCTCGGTAACGAGCACTGTTTCGGTGGCTATTGCAGTATTTGAACATCCTAGATTATCGGTAACGGTTACCGTGTAATCGCCAGAGGCCGCTATGGTAGCGCTTGGAATAGATGCGTCTTTTGTGCCGGCAGTAAAACCATTAGGGCCTGTCCAGCTAAATGAGGTATAAGTTCCAGACCCACCCGAAGGTGTAGAAGTTAGATTGATAGCAGAACCCTGACATACTGGAGTATTGCTGCCTGTTGTTATAGTGGGGTTGGCATTGATAACTACTGTGGTGTTTATACTTTGTTTACAGGTATTGCCATCAGTAACGGTTAGCGTGTACACCCCTGCATTCGCTATTGTTGCACCGCTTAAAGCAGGGTTTTGTGTGGATCTGGTAAAGCCAGCAGGACCTGTCCATGCATAAGTTAATCCTGCCGGACCTCCAGATAGGTTTACCGTGCCTCCCTCACATACAGGGCCATCGTTACTTGCTGAAGGAATAGGAAGTGCCAGAACTGTTACTGCAACTGTGGCCTCGTCGCTCGCACAACCCGAATTATCTTGTACAGAAACACCATAAGTACCCGCATCTGCTAGCGTTGCTGAACCAATGGTAAGTGTGCTGCCGTTTTGACCTGGTATTAAAGAACCATCCTTAGTCCAAACATAGGTTCCATAACTACCGCTTCCCCCTGAAGGTGTAGCTGTTAAGGTAAGACTTGTGCCATTACAAACGGGTGCATTATAAATTACTGATATGGTTGGTCGCTCAGTTACAACTACTGTTTCGGTGGCTGTTGCAGTGTTCGAACATCCCAGATTATCGGTAACGGTTACCGTGTAATCGCCAGAGGCCGCCAATGTTGTAATTGCCACAGAGGCATCTTTAGTACTGGCAGTAAAACCGTTAGGACCTGTCCAGCTAAATGAGGTATAATTTCCGGAACCTCCTGCCGGAGTGGAAGTAAGGCTTAGTGCCAAACCCTCACACACAGGAGTGTTACTGCCTGTGCTTATGGTGGGGTTTGGATTCACCGTAATAGTAACGCTTGCTGTGCGGCTGCACGTTGTTATGCGGTTGGTTACAGTTAAATTATAGGTAGTAGTTGTCGTGGGAGATACAATCCACGAAGCTGTGTTTTTTGTGTTACCTGCACCATCGTCCCAAAGATAATCCACATCAGGATCCATGTCGGTGGTTGCATTTAATGTTATTGATTGACCTGCGCAGATAGCAACAGCCGGGCTTATTGAAGTAATGACGGGGCTGTTGTTCACCGTTACAGTTGCCGTCCCGTTCATGGTTGTTGCACAGGATGGGCTGTCGGGGTTCACGGCATCCACATAATATTCTGTATCTCCAACTGCCGTTGGGGTGAGCGGAAAATTAATTACACCGCCACCTGCTGCACCCGTAATGGTGAAACCTATTTGGGTATCATCGGATACCCTTTTCAAGGTATAGTCGATACCTACCTCGGAACCGCTTAAAGAAACCGATGCCGAGTTTCCGATACAAACTTTTGGAGCACCACTAACATTAAATGCTGTTGGTCTAAGATAAACAATTGTATAATCGAATTTCGCATCCAAAATAAAGCCCAAATTATTTTTTTGCTTGTATTCAAAGTAGATAGGAGCGCCATGATATGCAGAGGTAACCCTGTCGGTATAAAATTTCAATACCGTGCTACTGCCCGTGCCCACAACATCCACCCAATCGGGATGAGACTCTTCTGAACCTACAAAAGTTTGAACCGTCCATTCAATGGAAGTTGTGCTAGGATCCCATGTATCTGGCGTAATATCAATTACTCCAAAGTCAGAACAGTATTGTGCTGCAAAACTGTTAATTTTACCACCCGCCCCTTTTAATGAAGATTGTTCAACACCCAAAGACTTTGCTCTATCAGCAAAGTACTTCTCAATCTTCGATTTACTCCATTGATTAGTAGATGTCTGTGCATTGCTGTCCTGACTAAAACATAACAATACAACCATTACATAGGTAATCGACAATACTCGGTATAAGTTTTTCATCATAATTATAATATATAATGACTTCTGTATTTTTAAAATGCTTAAAACTAATGAATTACTTACAGTAGGATTTACAAACCTATTTCATCCGTCAGTGTAAATTTCAATAGCTTATGTTTCCTATAAATTTTAACGCATTGCGTTTTAAACATTTTCTACGCACAAAGCGCTGATTAGTTTCATACTACTGTGATATAGTTTCATATTTTTTTGTCAAATATTAAAATATATTAACGAAGCCTTAATACTTGTCATAAAAAAAAACTTACCTCTTTAGGAGGAAAGTTTATATTATCTTTTCGAATTCTCAGCATTAAATAGTGACCATGGTGGCACCAAATCCGTATTCTTTAAATGATGCATCCTGATAATTATGCCAGGTATATTTTTTCTTTAAGGCCTTGATAATCTCTGATTTAAGAACCCCATTTCCCTTGCCGTGAATAAAAACAATCTTTTTATTTTTATTATTCTTATTGGCCTCCATTATCTCATGAAACTTACTCAACTGGTATTCTAACATTTCTTTATTAGCCATTCCTCGGGTATCATCTAACAGCTCGTGGATATGCAAATCTACTTCTAACATATCCTTATCGTCCTTTTTAGGCTGCTTTTTCTCGGTTTGCTTCTGGTACTTTTCAATCAAAGCAGTCTTCATATCCAGATCCGACAGTTCTTCCAGCTTTTTTTCAAAAGCTCCTTTTAACAAATAGATGAGTACGGCTTTCTCCTCAAAATAATCATTTGTAATGTAACTGGCGTCTTTTAGCAATTTGGCGCCCGCCAACTTAAAGCTTTCTGCAACCGGTGGGTGAAGTAAATATTCTTTAGTTTGGCGATACAACAAAAACTGCGTTGCGTATTCTACTCCGTCCACCATATTTATGGCTAAAGTATCGAGATGAAATTTGGTATTTGGTTCCAAAAGCCCATGATACGCATTGTTTACTTTAGATTTATCCAGTTTACCAATGGTATAAAAAATAAAAAAATTAGAATCGTTAATTAGATAAACCTTTACGTTACCCGACAATTCAGTATCTCTGGCAAAAGCCAACAATAATTTTGGTTCCCCTTCTTCATCGCTTTCTTCGTAATTGAATGCACTATGCGCTGGCACAGTATCACTTGTAGTTATAGAATTATCTTCCTCATCCACCCTTTTACCCACTACAACCACTTCACTTATGGTAGTTGGTACCTCAAACCCATCTTCATCCAGAACATAAATTAAATTACTTCCTTCCACACGACTTATTGTTCCACCACCAACTTCATTTAGGAATCTAACCTTATCTCCAACCTTTATCTTCATAGATTTTTTTTTAACTCCTTTTGCTTTGCTCATCAGTAATGACAAGCCATTTTCAAAAAGTCTTCAAATATAAGTTTATAATCATAAATACAGCAAAAAAATAGAATTTCCTTATCAAAATTACCATGATTCTACTAAAATAATAACCAAATAAGTTTTAATCTGTAATTTGAGTAGAATAAATATATGCGCCAAATATTATCGTCTTTTCTCAAACTTGATTAGTTTTGCTACTTGAAAAACGCAAAAGATGAACACGCAAGATATTCGGATAGAAGATTATACCTATATACTACCAGAAAGCAAGATTGCCAAATACCCTTTGCAGGAAAGAGGGGACAGTAAACTTTTGATTTATAACAGGGGTATAAGTGAAAATAAGTTTAGTAATATACCACTGTTGCTACCTTCGAATAGCCTGCTGTTATTTAATAACACCAAAGTTATACAAGCACGTTTACTATTTCAAAAGGAAACAGGTGCTAAAATAGAAGTGTTTTGCTTGGAACCAGTGCAACCGGCAGATATATCTATGGCTTTTGAAGCAAAGCAAAAATCTGTTTGGAAATGTATTGTTGGTAATTCGAAAAAATGGAAAGCCGGTGAATTGCACAAAAATATTATTTGGGAGGATAATACCATTCAATTAACAATATCCCGGAAAGAAGTATTGGAGGATGTGCAAATAATCGAATTTAGCTGGGATAATAGTAAAATTACTTTTGGTAATCTGCTGGATGCTATGGGTAAAACTCCTATCCCACCCTACTTAAACAGACAACCGGAACAATTAGATACCTTGCGTTATCAAACCGTTTATTCTAATCATAAGGGCTCGGTAGCTGCTCCCACCGCCGGACTTCATTTTACAAAGGATATATTGGCACAATTGGAAGATAGGCAAATTGAAACCGGCCACATAACCTTACACGTAGGAGCAGGCACATTTAAACCTGTAAAATCAAGCTCGATAGGCAAACACGATATGCATATTGAACACTTTTTTGCGGACATGGACACCCTGAATCTCATACTAAAATATGAAGGAAACATTACCAGCACAGGAACAACCACTGTTCGAACATTAGAAAGTTTGTATTGGTTAGGTGTAAAATTGCTCCAAGGCGACAACGAACTGCATATTAAACAATGGGACGCCTACCAATTACCCCAACATTACACCCTAACAGAAGCTATCGGCAAATTAAAAGCATATCTAATTGAAAATAACCTTGCTATTTTAGAGAGTTACACCGGTATTTTAATTGCACCAGGATATGAATTTAAAGTGGTGGACCGGTTAATCACCAACTTTCATCAGCCCAATAGCACCTTGCTCTTGTTAGTTGCTGCCTTTACAAAAAATGATGTCTGGAAGGAAATATACGATTTTGCACTCCATAACGATTTTAGATTTTTAAGCTATGGCGACAGTTCGCTGCTGAATAAGGGTTAGGAGTTAGAGGTTAGAGGTTAGAGGTTAGAGGTTAGAGGTTTAGGGGTTAGGAGTTAGGGGGTAAAGAGTTAGGGGGTTAAGAGTTAGGGGTTCGAGGGTTTAAGGTTTAATCGAGTTAAGCAAAAAAAGGATAGAAATAAGAAAAAAGGAGTAAAATACTGCAAGCTCCCCGGCCTGTCAGCGTCGTTTAGACCTGACAGTGCTGATTGCATAGGTTTTTAAAGACATTTTTGTATATTGATCTCTGTCTAATAAACACCATCGATATGATAGAAAAAACAAAGAAACAAGGCTTCTTTGCCAAAATGCTCAATTATACCGAAAAGGCAGGGAATGCCTTACCTCACCCAGCCACTTTGTTTGCTCTTTTTGCTTTGGCAGCCTTGGTATTTTCGGCCATAGGCAGCATGTTGGGCTGGGAGGTTATCCATCCGGGAACCAAGGAATTGGTTAAACCAGTTAACTTGCTTTCGCACGATGGTATACACCGTATCATTTTAGAAATGGTGGACAATTTCACAGGCTTTGCGCCCTTGGGCATTGTATTAGTTGCCATGCTGGGAATAGGCATCGCTGAGCAAAGTGGACTCATAAGTGCAATCATCAGGCTGCTGGTACTCAACACCAAAAAGCATTTCCTCACCTTTATTCTTGTTTTTACCGGCATACTTTCAAATCTAGCGTCAGACGTAGGTTATGTACTTTTGATACCCTTAGCCGGCGTTATATTTGTAGCCGTAGGTCGTCACCCCATTGCCGGCATGGCCGCTGCCTTTGCTGGAGTTTCGGGCGGGTTTAGTGCCAACCTTGTGCTAGGTACAGTAGATCCCTTGCTCGCAGGACTATCGCAGGAAGCGGCTCATATCCTGGATCCCAGCTACCATGTGAACGCCACGGCTAACTATTATTTTATGGTGGCCTCTACCTTTGTTATTGCCATAGCAGGCACTTTTGTGACTGAAAGATTAGTTGAGCCCCGTTTGGGTACTTATACCAAAAACGAGCAGGATAAATCTGAAAAGTTCGACGGACTATCCAGTCTTGAAAAACGAGGCTTAACGTATTCGACCTTAGTTTTTTTACTGGTATTTATTATTACCCTTATAGGTGTTATACCCGAGAATGGATTTTTTAGAGGACCCAATGGCAGCTTACTCAATTCGCCTTTAATTAAAGGTGTTGTGGCCATGCTATTTATTGTGGCCGGACTGATGGGCTTGGTTTATGGTTTTATTACCAAAGCATTTAAAAACGACAGTGATGTAATGGATGGCATGGCCAAATCCATGAAAACACTAGCTACCTATTTGGTGCTAGTATTTTTTGCAGCTCAATTCGTTGCCTATTTTAAGTGGAGCAATTTGGGTATTATTCTGGCAGTTAAAGGTGCCGATGCACTAATGGCTTCCGACATTGGCTTAATACCCTTGATGATATTGTTCATATTACTTTCGGCAGCTATTAACATGTTAATGGGAAGTGCCTCGGCCAAATGGGCTATCCTGGCTCCTATTTTCATCCCTATGTTTATGATTATGGGTTATTCGCCGGAGCTATCGCAAGTTGTTTACCGCATTGGCGATAGCGTTACCAATATTATATCGCCCATGATGAGTTTTTACGCACTCATTATTGCCTTTGTTCAAAAGTACGATCCCAAAGCTGGCATTGGCACCATCATAGCCACCATGCTCCCTTATACCCTTGTTTTTTTATTTGCGTGGATATTGTTGCTGGTGGCTTGGCTGTTAATTGGTTTGCCGCTTGGTCCAGGCGCCAATGTTTTTTATACGCTACCCTAACGATATAAGTAGCATAGAAGTGTGTAGAAATTGTCACGAAATATAATAACAACTGAAATTATACAAATATTTTTTCCAGTACTTTTGTTCGGTGGGCAAATATCTGATTCAGCTTATTGTGGATAAAAAGAGCATTAGCCACATTCCCAATCAGGCCCATGGGTGGTTTATAGCTTACAATATCCTTCATTAAAACACCGTTTTTAATGGGCGTAATAATATGCTGATGGTGCCATAAAGCATAAGGACCAACCCGTTGCTCATCCACAAAATAGCATTTGTCTTTTACATGGGTAATTTCAGTTACCCAATTGGTACTTATGCCCAACATGGGTTTTACGGTGTAACTTATTATCATGCCTTCATAAATTTTATCGGGTAGATTTGGGGTACGAATATCAAAGCCCATGTGCTCAGGTGTAATTTTTTTTAAATTTTTGGGCGAACTTATAAAATCCCACACCTCATCGATCGAAGCATTTATAAATTGTTCTTGTTGAAACTGATAAAATCCCATGATATTGGCTTTAATTTACGGATGTTTGTTTAATAATTAAATATAAACATTAAACACAAATGTTGTATTTTTGTTTGATATCCCTAAATAGAAAAGCCGCTGATACGAATAAAATTCACATCAACGGCTTCCATACATTTAACTTCACAAAAAGTACCAACTACTTAAGTGGAATCCTCTATCTAAAACTAAATCATATTTATTACTCCACAAATTTAATAATCTCCACCGGACAACTGTCGGCAGCATCTCTAATACACTCATCGTTGGCTACAAGGTCAGCTCCTGCTATAACTTGGGCCTCATCGGGCATCTCAAATACATCGGGACAAACACTTTCACACACGCCACATGATGTACATCCTTCTTCTATCCAAACTTTTTTAATTGCCATAATATAAACATTTAAAGATTAAAATTATACTACACCCTGTACGAGCATAGCGTTAGCTACTTTAATAAAACCGCAAATATTAGCACCTTTTACATAATTAATGGTTCCATCGGCTTCGCGCCCGTGTTTTACACAAGCGTTATGAATGTTTTTCATAATGATTTTAAGCTTTTCGTCCACCTCTTCACGTGTCCAAGATATACGCATTGAGTTTTGCGTCATCTCTAAACCTGATGTGGCCACGCCGCCGGCATTGGCTGCTTTACCCGGTGCAAAAAGCACTTGGTGCTTATGGAACAAGTTAACTGCCTCAGGAGTACAAGGCATATTAGCACCTTTGGCAACACATTTACAGCCATTGTCAATTAACTTTTGCGCGCTGCTACCGTTCAATTCGTTCTGCGTGGCACATGGCAAAGCGATATCGCATTTTACACCCCAAGGTTTTTCTTGTGGGAAGTATTTTGCATTAGGATATTCATCCACATACTGTGCAATACGACCTCTATAACCGTTTTTGATTAATTTAACATGCTCCAGTTTTTCCTTGTCGATACCTTCGCTATCATAAATATAACCACTCGAATCGGATAGTGTTACAACCTTACCTCCCAACTCAATAACTTTTTCAACAGCAAATTGTGCCACATTACCCGATCCGCTTATTGCTACTGTTTTTCCTTGTATCGAATCGTTTTGTCATCAACATTTCACGGACAAAATATACGGTCCCATAGCCTGTTGCCTCGGGACGTAAGAGACTACCTCCAAATTCGGCTCCTTTTCCTGTAAAAACACCTACAAATCGGTTTGTCAGTCGTTTATACTGGCCAAACATATATCCAATTTCGCGACCGCCAACGCCTATATCGTCAGCAGGTACATCGGTAAATGAACCAACGTGACGTTGCAATTCGGTTACAAACGACTGGCAAAATTTCATTACCTCAAAATCTGTTTTACCCTTTGGATTAAAATCAGAACCGCCTTTGGCTCCACCCATCGGTAGCGATGTTAAGGCGTTTTTTAAAACTTGCTCGAAAGCCAAAAATTTAAAAACACTTTGGGTTACACTTGAGTGAAAACGCAATCCCCCTTTATATGGCCCAATAGAGCTGTTCATCTGCACTCTATAACCTCTGTTCACCTGTATTTCGCCTTTGTCATCCAACCAAGGCACCCTAAAACTAACAACCCTTTCAGGTTCAACCATACGTTCCAGGATTTTATTTTTAATATAGATAGGGTTCTCCAAAATAAATGGAGCTACACTTTCTACCACTTCGTGTACTGCCTGGTGAAATTCAGTTTCTTGTGGATTTTTTGCGATAACTTCAGACATAAAGTTATCAATGTACTTCTGTACTTTGTCTGTTTGCATAAAAGCGTTTGTTTATAAGTAAATAATCTAGCTGCGTAAAGATAAAATCTTTGACCTATAAACTATACTTGGTTTGTGAAAAACTCATTCAAAACATGAAAAAAATCATTATTTATCTAACTCTTAAACATTCGTTAACAATTGCTTCAACGTGAATTTTAGTAGTATTTAAAAATGGTAAGTCCATATATTCTGGCTGTGTAAACATGATGGGAAATTCTGTACATCCCAAAATTACCCCATCAATACCTTGTTTGCTCTTTACATCAGCTACAATTTGCAGTAACTCCTCTCTGGTTTCATCTTTAAAGATACCCAGCTCCAATTCATTAAACAGTATAGTATGGATGGTTCCTATCTGTTTTTCGTTGGGAACTACTATTTCAATATTAAACTGTTCAAACACCTTGGCATAAAAATCGTTTTTCATGGTGAATTTCGTACCCAATAGTAAGCACTTTTTCAAACCTAGGCTACTTGCCTTTTGAGCACACGTTTCAACTATACTTATCAGCGGTAAATCAACCTTATCCTGAATATCGTTGAATAATAGATGAGGGGTATTGGCACTCAAAACTGCAAAGTGAGCACCTGCTTTTTTAAGGTTAGTAATACTTTCTACCAAATAATTTGTTGCTTCTGCATAGTTATTCTCTTCGAGCAGGCCGATGAACTTGGACATAGTTACACTGTAAATCACCATCTGGGGGTAATTAAAGCTACCGTGCGAATTGATTGCATTAAAACGCTTTATTATTTCTTTATAATAATCAATTGTGGCCTCAGGCCCAAGCCCACCTATTATTCCTATTGTTTTCATCAGCCGAGATTACTTTAAGAATGTATTGATGTTCGTCGGATAATATCTGAGTAATGTTATTCATATTCGTATAATTTAGCTTATCTATTTACACAATCCGGTTCAAAACCGCATCGCCCCGTCGGATTGAATCCGACAGAGCGCTTATGGTTTCTGTTTTCGCTATCTCAAAAAAGCCGTCCCTGACCACAACATATTTATCGTGAAGCGGGCATGGATTGTGATCGTTGCAGCTTTTTAAGCCAAAGCCACATTTATGAAAACAAGCATCCCCTTCCATCACGTGAATCACATCGTATAAAGTCAAGCTCGATTGGTTTTCGCCAAAGAAAAAGCCTCCGCCCCTACCCTTCGCAGAATCCATCAACTTGTGTTTAGCAAGTGTTTGAAGAATTTTGGCAGTGTAAGCCTCCGGAGCTTCAATTTCTCTGGCAACTTCGCCAACACCGGGTCTTTTTTGCTCCCAGTTTCGCAACTGAATAAACACCAATGCGCGAATGGCATACTCGGTACTCTTAGATAGCATGATCAATTTTTTAGTTAATGTTTTACTTACTTCTTTCGTAATTGCAACGCTTTAACAAAAAGGATATTGTTTTCTAAATGTATATGTCGATGTAAATCTTGTTCGAAATCACTTAGTGTTTGATAGGTGATACGATACGTTGTACATCCATCAGCGGGAACGAAATAGAAAGATGTAATCTCCGAAATCTTCACAAAACGCTCACCTTCGGCCTGATGTTCATCATCCAACAAAGCGATGTTCTTTTTTACTTCATCGTAAACATGCTCAAAATCTGCACCTTCTCTATTCAGCTTCACCATTTTACGAATCAGCGGAAACACAACAATCTCTTCCTTCTGCATGTGGGTGGTCAAATTTCCTGCAATTATACTAAACAACTCCTCCACCTCAAACAGTTCGGGATGATTTGCAGCATGTACGTCGCAAAGTTTTTGCAGCTTCTGTTTCAGAAATGGTATGTTTTCGTTTACGTAAGTATGATGCCTTTTTTCGATATAATCGCAAAGCTCATCAAGCTCCATACTGTCCATGTATTTCGAGTCAGGATCGTTTAGAGTAACCATTAACTCTAATTCGGGCACTAAAATATCCATGTCGGCACCTGACTTTATACATGCTTCGCGAAGGGTGATACCACCCCCGCAACAAAAATCGATTTTATTTTTATCAAATAGCTGAGCTGTTTTGTAGTTTGCTTTTACAATGTCGCCAATGCGTGTATCCAACTGTATTTCCATAATGTTTAAATATTTGTGTTTATATAATCGATTGCAAAGATAGTAATTTTTTATAAAAGGATATAAATATCTTTTTATAATTTTATCTTATATTTGTCGCACTAATTTTAAATCCTTATTTAATTATGAACACGAAAAAGCTTTGGATAGCATTTACAATGGTAATGGTAATATCTTTTAGTATCCTTGGATATTATGGGTATGAAATCTACAAGGAAGCACCACCCATCCCTGATAAAGCAGTTTTAGCCGATGGAACAGTAATTTTTACTGCCGCAGATGTTAAAGATGGTCAGAATGTTTGGCAATCGACTGGTGGTCAGGAACTGGGCACTATATGGGGCCATGGAGCGTATCAGGCTCCCGACTGGACAGCCGATTGGTTGCACCGAGAGGCTGTTTACATCTTGGAAAAATTTGCACAGGCAGAGTTTTCTGCTAGTTATGACGACCTGGACGGTGAGAAGCAAGCCATGCTACAAAAAAGGCTTCAAAATGAATTAAGAACAAATGCCTACGATTTCGAAACTGGCATCCTGCATGTTTCAGACATCAGGTTTGAGGCATTTAAAGCCATAAGCGAACATTATAGTGGCTTGTTTATGAATGGCAACGAACAAGCACACCTGCGCGAGGCGTATGCCATGCCAGCTAATACTATAAAAGATGCAGACCGAATGTATAAATTCAACTGCTTTTTGTTTTGGGCAACTTGGTCCACCGTTACCGAACGTCCGGGACAGGAAATTAGTTACACCAACAACTGGCCAGCAGAAAAGTTAGTTGCCAACGAACCTACCGGCTCACTTCTATTATGGACGGGTTTTAGTGTAATAATACTACTGGCAGGTATTGGCTTGCTGGCTTGGTATTACGCCACTAACCGTGAAGAGGACGGACACGAGAATGTGCCAGCTGTAAACCCCTTATCGGGTGTACAACAAACACCATCCATGAAGGCGACTTTAAAATACTTTTGGATAGTAACGGCACTTATTCTGGTACAAATGACTCTGGGTGTTGTCACGGCTCACTACGGGGTTGAAGGACTTGCCTTTTACGGCTTCCCATTGGCCGACTTCTTACCTTATTCTATTACCAGAACATGGCACGTACAGTTGGCTATTTTTTGGATAGCAACCTCATGGTTGGCAACCGGATTGTATATTGCTCCTGCTGTGTCGGGTAAAGAACCCAAGTTTCAGAAAATTGGGGTAGATATACTTTTTGGCGCATTGCTGGTTATTGTATTAGGCTCATTAGCTGGACAGTGGATGGGCGTGATGCAAAAACTTGGATTGGCCGAAAACTTTTGGTTTGGTCATCAAGGATACGAATATGTTGATTTGGGTCGATTTTGGCAGATATTCCTTTTCGCAGGTCTATTTATATGGTTATTTTTAATGGGGCGTGCCATTTGGCCAGCACTACAAAAACGTGATGAAAACAAGCATTTACTCACCATGTTTTTGATTGCATCCATTGCCATTGCCGCATTTTATGGTGCTGGTTTAATGTGGGGTCAACAAACTCATTTATCTGTTGCTTCGTATTGGCGTTGGTGGGTAGTCCACCTTTGGGTAGAAGGATTTTTTGAGGTGTTTGCCACCGTAGTTATTGCCTTTTTATTTGTACGGATGCAATTAATTAGGGATTCCATTGCCACTTCTTCCGTTTTATTTTCCACCATCATATTTCTTTCGGGCGGTATTTTGGGCACCTTCCATCATTTATACTTTGCCGGTACGCCAACTGCTGTTTTGGCCATAGGGGCTAGCTTTAGTGCTTTAGAAGTAGCTCCACTGGTATTTATGGGATTTGAAGCCTATCATAACATAAAGCTTAGTAAGGCATCTGCATGGGTTGCGGCCTACAAATGGCCTATCTACTTTTTTGTAGCTGTGGCATTCTGGAACTTGTTGGGAGCCGGAGTCTTTGGTTTCTTGATAAACCCACCTATTGCTTTATACTATATGCAAGGTTTAAACACTACTCCTGTACATGCCCACACAGCACTTTTTGGTGTGTATGGAATGTTGGGTATTGGTTTGATGCTTTTTGTATTGCGCGATATGGATTTAAAAGTTGAATGGAAAGAAAAACCCATTAAGTTTGCATTTTGGGCCTTAAATATTGGCTTGCTGCTGATGGTACTACTAAGTGTTCTTCCGGTAGGACTGGCTCAAACCGTTGCAAGTGTTAAACATGGTTTGTGGTACGCCCGTTCTGCTGAATTTTTACAAACACCACTATTAGAAACCATGCGCTGGATGCGCGTATTTGGCGACACCATTTTTGCCGTGGGTGCCCTGTACTTGGTTTGGTTTATCTTTGGGCTTAAAGGTGGATGGTCCATAAAGAAATAGGTACAATATATAATTACAGTTAGTTAAAGCCCGGCATTTGTCGGGCTTTTATTGTTTAAATGGCAAAATATGCTCCTAACATTATAAAAACTCGTAAGGGTTCATTACATTTGAGTTTCAATGGTCAAAAACTTACATAGCCGTTGCTGCACATCAATACATGGAACTTTATATCTGGTTAATTATGACGCTATACCACTCCATAGAGAACGATCCGGAATACATCAATCTCCAAACCGAATTGATAAAACTTCAATATGAGATTATTGAAAAAAAAGAACGCTTGCTCATCATTTTCGAAGGTCGCGACAGTGCTGGCAAAGGTGGTGCTATCATGCGATTTATTCGTTTTCTGAATCCTCGATTTTACAGGGTGGTAGCACTAACTAAACCTACGGATATTGAACGACGGCAATGGTATTTTCAACGATACATCGAAAACCTGCCTAACCCCGGCGAAATGGTTTTTTTTGATCGTAGTTGGTATAACCGGGCGGTGGTAGAACCAGTGATGGGTTTTTGCACAGAAGAGCAGTATAAACTATTTCTTAAACAAGTAGTATCACTCGAAAACATGTTGATAGAAGATGGACTAAAAATAGTAAAGCTTTGGTTCTCTATCAACCACGAAGAGCAGAAAAGACGCCTCGAAGAACGAAAAATAAACCCTTTGATACAATGGAAGCTCAGTACCGTTGACATACAGGCACAGCTTAAATGGGACGATTACACCCATTATAAAAACGAGATGTTCAAATACACCGCTACCCCGCAATCGCCTTGGATATCGATAAAAGGGAATAACAAGGATTATGCACGAAAAGAAGCCATTCGGTATGTCTTAAATTCCATGTCGTACACAAAAAAAGGACATACAGGTGAACGATTGATACCCGATGCCGATGTTGTTTCGATAATTACAGGAGGTGAGGGATAGATAAAACACAGAAATAAACGAAGTAAAAAACTTGAACTTACATAATAAAAACCGCCGACACAGTACTCTTCTTAACGGATGAAGTGAGGAGTAGATATTAGCTTGTTTTGATAGGCGAAAAAGGGTTGCTAGTCGTTTGACTAGCAACCCTTTTTTTAGTGACCCTAACGAGATCACTATATATTTAAATACTACCTAGTATTCAATCAATTGCATCATTACTTAAACTACAAGTCTCGATTTAGAATCCCTTGATAAAATAGAACTTTGTTAATACAAATTTATGTTATTTTTTTGCAAATTACTAGTAGTAAAACAACTTAATGCAAGTTCTTTTTAAAAGCTTCTTTTTGCAATCCCATCTTCTATTCCACTTGAAAAGAAGATTCTGGATATTCATGAGTTTTAAATATTTGTGCATCTACAATATAAAGCTCTTCACTATTTTCGTTTTCATACCTCTTTACTTCATTAATTAAACGTAAATAATAGTGATTTGCCATTATTTGTGCATTATACCTGAAAGCATTATAAGTTAGAACTTTATTTTCCACAAAATACTTTGAATAATTATTTTCCGTTAAAAATTTTTAGCATTAGTCGTTTAGTTTCATTCAATTTCTGTTTGATGTATTTATCAGACCGTAAAATTACAAACTATCCGTTCTTACAATGAATATGATTTCAACTCGATACAGGAGAAAAGTATCTTCTGTTTTTACTACCACCCATAATTAATTTCAACTCGAAATTAACATTCAAATACTCCCTCAAAACCGCTTCTTCCTTCCAGCTCCCTTTTTCCTCCCCTTACTTCTTCTCTCCCGTTTCTCATACCGCCCTACCCTCCAATTGTTCATCAGTTCATACAAAAACTGTCGACTGAGCCTTTCCATGTAACCCATGCTTTGGTGTTGATGTTTCTCGGTGGGTGGTTGGTCTTGCGCGTTAGCA
>JAGXIP010000131.1 GCA_024635585.1 Saccharicrinis sp.
ACAAATAAAGAACCCAAGCCCCAGCAATGATCCCTATTTTGAGTCTATCGAAAATCTAAACGAACTAAAATACCGAATTGAAAATAGCGCAACAATAAGCAAAAGAGAACTTACCGTAGAAGCCCAAAAAGATTTGCTGAGACTATGAAACGAGCCCCCGAAGGGTCGGGGCAGGCTATGAGAGTAGCTTCTCACAAAGGGGGATGATTGTAATGGCGAGTTACATGTGACAAAAAAATCAATTATAAACACATGAAATATAAAATAATTCTCACATAACGTGCAGAAAAAGATATTGAAAAGCTAAGGAAAACCGGAGATAAACAAGCTTTAAAGAAATTAGATAATCTCTTGGATGAATTGCGGACTCACCCTACCATAGGAACAGGAAAGCCAGAACAACTAAAATATGAGTATAGTGGTCATTGGTCGCGCAAGATTAATAGTAAACACCGACTTGTTTATCAAATCCACGAAGAGGTAGTTACCGTGGAAGTTGTTCAGACCTACGGCCATTACCTCGATAAATAGACGTGAGGAATTATCCTAACGTATGCCATAAGCCTAAAAATACATCTCCCAAAAGCCACAAAAACCACCACGAATTTACCGAATGAATCGAATGGTTCATCTGCGATGAATTTTGAAAAATATCATCGAATACGCAAATTCCAAGGTCAAAAACAATTACAATTCTTCAACTTTCCCATCTCTCTCATAATTGAAGCCCCCCTCTTATCCACCCAAATGGAGGGAAGAAATAAAGCAATCTTCGATTGCTACGTAATCCCCGAAGCAATCCTCGATTGCTTTCCAAACTCTTCCGGCAGCTGCCGGAGAGCTGGTGAGCCTGCTCCGATTATATCGGATGGCTTATTTTTGTACTCCGAGCGCGACTTTGAGTCGCACCCGGAGTACGAACGCAAAAAGGGCAGACCCAATGGATCTGCCCTCACTCACTTGCCTGACTGGCAGGCACAACTAAACCTTTAATCTATGTGTCCCACCACAGCTTAGTTGTTTTGGGTTTAATGAATTATTAATACTGATCTTCTTGAAAACCCGTCCTTTTATGACCTGCAACCGTATAAATAACTCCACCACTAGAAACCTGCATATAAATGCTATCGGTTTTTACTCCAGTTTTAGAACTACCCAATCCGGCAAAGACTTGGCCATTTGTAATTGCAAATTTATCGGATCCTGCGAACGTAGTACCATCAGTATCGACTAATGATTTACCATTAAAGGTAACTACTCCTGCAAAGTCAACCCACATTTCACCGTTATCATCTGCAGTGTTATAGGTCAACATATTCCCATAATCCTCTGCTAAAGCACCATCTGCCTCATAAGTTCTAACCCACCATTGACCAGCTGATTTCACGGTAGAACTATCCCAAATTTCGGCTTCTTCCAAACAACTTTGAAACAGCAAAGCTAAGCCTAATATATAAAATAACTTTCTCATAAAATTTTAATTTTTTGTTAATTTAACTACAAAGTCATAACCTACTGACCAACGATAAGTATAAGATATTGTTTCTGCTTCAGGATCATATACTGCACCTTCAAGAATATCTCCAGGAATACCCCATGGATTACTCGAACTAAGGTGCGACACGGAATTATCTGTATCAGAAATCCCCATAAATCCAGAGAAAGCATACCGTGGTCCATAACCAACGGATTGGTCATACCAACCCCCAATCCAATCGGAATTTTGATATGTTTCATCAGCTACTTTAACTACAAGTATAGTACCTGTTATGGGCATTTGTCTTCCATTTCTTACAACATCAGAAGAATAAATTCCAGTTATTGGATCATTATACACGACAACAGTACGTGACACATCCGAATAAAAAGTATCTCCTAAATCATTTTTCACTCCGTAACTTATCGTATATGTTCCAGGCAAATCAGTATCTAAACTGGTAAACACATCAACACCACTCAGTTCCGTAGTGTCACCTTGCCATACTTGAGTAACCGTTACACCTGCATCAGTATAACTATTTCCTAGTTCAACTAATTCAATTGCTTTTCCATTTAGCTCAAAAATTGGTTCGGGGGAAAGATGGGACAATCCCTCCGAATCCTTGTCCGGCTCACATCCTGTAGTAAAAACAGCCAGGAATAATGCTAAACTATATACTATTTTCCTCATCATAATTAATTAGTTTAATTTATTTACCACTTTTTTGATCCCACCAAATCTTTTCTCCAAGGTCGGCTTTTTGACCGGGAACAGTTTCGCTGTAATTACGGGTTAACAGCAACTCTGGGTAGGTTGGAGAGGCTGGCACCCTACCTCCTAATTTTGCACGTCCATTTACCGAGATAGTAAAATCTCCAACAGGAAAATTGATAAACGCTTGATTTCTATTGGCTGCAATATCAATATCATTAACAGCTGGGTATTTTGTTCTGTTACGATCAATAAATGATTCCCAATGTTGTGTTTTGGCGTAAGCAACCCATCTTTGCGTTGCTATTTGCTTTATTAGGGCTTCTTGTGTTCCGTTGGTGAATACGGCATAGCCTTCACTTCCCTCTACGATACCTAATACAGCATCGTAATCTTCTATACCATGATGATCTAAGGATGCTTCAACGGCAGCAATATAATATTCTTCCGCATCGACAAAACTACCAGCACGTGCATAAACCTCGGCAATATTGAAATAAACTTCCCAAACTGACATCAGAAATAAATCATCATCAAAAGCAAACTCAACGGTACTGTAACTCTCATCCTGATCTTTTGTTCCGTCAAGATCTGCATCTGCTTCAGAGAAAAAATCTCCTTGGAAGGCACCCATTTGTCCATCATCACCTTCAATAAAAATTGTTGCTAACCTTGGGTCTCCGTTCACCATAAGGTAATCAAGGAAAGTTTTACTAGCTATAACGTTGGTAGATAGATAACCTGCCCCACCCATTTCTACTTCTGCCATTGGATGACGTGAACCATCTTTATCTACAAAATAATCTGATCCTTCCACCATTGCAGAATGCGCCATAAAACCATCGATATTATCTTCTACGTATGCCAATACCGTAGCATTATTATAACCGGAAGTTTCCGATTGGCGTAATAATAATTTCAATTTTAGAGACTTAACAAATGCAAACCATTCATGAATATCTCCTGCATAAATAAAATCTTTTGCAGGTGTGATAATAACATCGTCATAATCGCTTTCATTATTAATCAATTCATCACATCTTAGAATTAAATCTGCATAAATTTTATCTCCTGTATCAAAATTTGGAGAAAAGATCGCTTCATGACCTTTCAAGGCCTCAAAATAAGGGACAGTACCCCAGGTGTCTGTAACAACTTGCCATGTAAAAATAGACAGTGCTTCGGCGACCACATAACTTCCCATCGCATCGTTAGCAAGCGCACTTCTTTTCATAACCTCCAGGTCATTCAATGCCCCTGCTGTTAATTCCGTATAAGTATTTGAAAAAGTAGTTTCAAAATACTGATCGATTTGCCTAAACTGTGAGGCGGTATGACTTTGAGTAAAATATTGGCTCCAAAACCCTCCGGTTATGCCCATATCCCATCCCATAATCGTATTGGCCACACTCATTTGAGCAACAGGCATTATTACTTCGGGATTATCTACCTTTTCCAGTAACATTGGGTCGCGATTTATATCCAACCCATCTTCGTCACACCCTACATTAATAAAGAGCAGTGCGATGAATAATGTAAATATTATCTTCCAATTTTTCATATAAAAATTAATTATTCGTAATTAAAACAAAAACGATACATATAACATTAATTAAAATCCTATTGATAAACTAAATGTATATGTCTGGTTTGATGGATTCGACATAAACTCACCAAATCTCGCTTCCACATCCGTTCCAAAAGTTGTGACCTCAGGATCAACGTAAGGATTGTCTGCAGGTGTCCATAATAAAATATTCGCAGCAACCAAAGACATACGAACGTTGTCAACATTCCACTTTGAATAAATAGATTTAGGTAAGGTGTATGAAAGTACCACCTGACGCAATTTCACAAATGATCTATCTATAATATTATATTCATCGGATTCGAAAGCACCATAATCACCATAAAAATTGTGGTGTGTATTCATTGTTACCGGAGTAGTATTCTGACTATAGCTGCCATCAGCATTTAATACAACAGAACCTGGAACAATAAAGGGGTTGCGATCGTTCATTGTTGATTCAATCGCGCTACCCGTCCAATGCATATAATCTTTAGTGTTCGAGAACATGTAACCTCCCTTATGGTAATCCAATGTACCGCTTAAGCTTAATCCTTTCCAGCTGAAAGTGTTTGTTAAGCCCATTGCGTAATCCTCGTTAATGGTTTTATCAGTTAGTTCTTCTTGTGTAGAAGGCTGAACATTACCATTACCATCAACCACCACATACTCGGTTCCGCTGGTAGCAGGGTTCATATTATTATCCAAAGTAACTATTTTAGCAATATTCGATTTAAATACTCCCATTTCTTTACCTTCAACAGCATAGATACCAACACCACCAAAACCACCAAGATTCACTTCACTGGTTGGTAAATTTTTAACTTTGTTTTTATTGGTTGAGAAAGTATAATCAAGATCCCATCTAAAGTCGCCTAATTTTAATGGGGTAGTATTGATGGCAATTTCAGTACCATAATTCCTAACATCAGCTAGGTTAACTACCTGACTTGTATAACCTGAAGATGGGTCAATCGGTAAAGATTCAATTAAACCCTCCGTTGTTTTGTCGTAAACGGATATATCGAATCCAATCCGGTTATTAAAAAATCTCATTTCCAAACCAGCCTCAATTTCTTTTGTAATCTCAGGCTCTAACGTTGGACTTCCTAAACTATTAGCAACTTCATAGCCATTTACACCGCCTAAGGGGAAGGTTAAATCATCAACATCGGGATAACCTGGCATATAAATTGTTCCAGGAAGGAATTCAGGATATATAGCGTAAAGAGGTGCATCGTTACCTGTCCATCCGTAGGCCACCCTTAATTTACCATAATTCACAGGACCTGTATTACCTAGTAATTCCGTGAAAAGAAAGCTACCTGTTATACCCGGATAAAAGAATGAGTTATTGTCAAGAGGCAAAGTCGAGGACCAATCATTTCGTGCTGTTAAATTAACGAAAAGGTAATTTTTGTAACCTAAATCAACACTTCCATAAACACTTCTCATTCGCTTAGTTTGTAAGTCTTGCGACGCTATGGCATCGTTTAAGCTATTCGGCAGTCTGTAGAATCCATCCACATCAATTGATGAAATCGAGCCTTCCAAACGCCTGTAACCTCTTTCGTGTAAGTTACCACCAACTAATACGTTCAAATCAATTCCCGCATCAAAGCTAGAGTTATAGTTTAATTGCAAGTCATGATTTGTTTCATATCTAGAAATTTCCCGTGTAACGTAACTACCTTCAGTAGCGGTACTACTTCCATCGTTATACGAATCCTCAGTAAACTGAATCTTAGCTATGGCCTGCTCTTGATTGGCAAGCTCGAAGTCGCCACCAAAACGATATTGAAGGGTTAAATTATCCAACAAATTATAATCAAAATCGAATTTTCCAAAAAATTTATTTTTCTTTTGGATGGCACTATTTTCATTCAATACCCAATATGGATTAACACCATAAGGCGTAAAATAATTATCCAACGAGTTAAATGGTTCTTTATATTTTTTAAGATCAACAAGAGAAATATTATTTGCTACCTCATAAATACTCCTATATACCGAGGTTCCCTGTCCCTGTGCTACTGAACTGGTTTCTTCTCCGGTGTAATTTGCAGCAAACGAAAGCTTCATTTTATCGGTTTTATGACTGGCTTTCACCGAGAGCGTGTAACGGTCGTATTTATCCACATCATCTGGATAAACTCCATCAACAGAGTTTTGAGAGAAAGAGACGAAGTAATTGGTAACATCACTACCTCCAAATGCTGATACCGCATTCTTATAACTCATACCATAGTCGAAGAAATCACGAACCCTATCCTCAATATAACTATATGGAGCCACTTGCACTGTATTATCAATATTTCTACCCCATTTTCGCAATCTACCATCGTATCTTGCCCCCCAGTTACCATTTTCATCAAGTGCGTGTAATCCTGACCAACCTTGACCAAATGATTTCTGGTCATCCGGCAATCTACTTACGCGGGTGAAACCAACACCTCCATCATAAGTGATTTTCATTTTACCGTTGGTATTTTTTCCTGATTTTGTTGTAATCAACACAACACCGTTGGCAGCTCTTGAACCATACAATGCTGTTGCCGCAGCACCTTTCAATACCGTCATGTTCTCAATATCATCCGGATTGATAGCATTGATACCTGTACCATAATCTACATAATTATTTAGGTTATCGGTATTGGCGTTTTGACTGTTAACCAAAGGCATACCATCAACGATAAATAAAGGCTGGTTGCTTCCAAAGGAAGATGTACCTCTAATCATCACGTTCGGACTAGAACCTGGGTTAGCTCCAGTAGTAACCTGCATACCGGCTACTTTACCCTGCAAAGCCTGAACTGGGTTAACTGCTTGCGTTTGGGCAATATCACTACCTGAGACAGAAGTAGATGAATAACCAATAGCTTTTGCAGCCTTACTGATACCAAGAGCCGTAACCACCACCTCATCCAAATCCTCGGTGGTACCAAGCATGAACACGTTAAGTTTGGTTTGACCTGTGTAAGTAACTTCCTGCGTTTGCATACCAATAAAGGTATAAACAATTGTACCTGCATCGGCTGGTACGTTTAATTGATACGTACCATCAGGACCAGAAATAGTACCGATAGTTGTGCCCTTTACAACAATAGAAACTCCGGGAACTGGATCGCCAACATTATCAACGATTTTTCCCGAGAGCGCTTTTGTTTGGGCTGTCAGAGTCTGTAAGCCTATAAAAAGGACCAGAGACAGTAATAATGCTAATTTGCGCATAAAACAAAAGGTTTAAATTAATAAATGTGTGATTATTTTAAAAGTAATGTATTCATAATAACAGTATGTTACAACATACTGTAACAAGTTTACGTCATCATCAAACTATCCTGTATCGGATTATTTGAACAATGAGGACTAGGTATTCAAATCAATAGGTTTTCGGAAGTGGTAATTTCAATTTTCATCTCATTATAGATATTTGTTCTTTATTGGTATTAGATGGAACTCGCCATTAATGACCTCCTCTGTGCTTATGCTAAAGCTTTAGCGACACGCGTGTGTGTGAAGAATTCTCATAGCTCGTTTCATACGATTAAAGGTTTTTGTAATTAGCAGTACATAAAGTGAGTTAAATCATTTGCAAAAGCGGTGGAACACTTATAGTTTGTAAACGAACTGACAAATATATAACATTTTTGAGATATACAATAATAAATCAACACTTTTAAGGGCTAAATTGTATTAATTTTATTTCATCTTAATGAATCACTGATTAAATAGAGGACAGCCCTTGCATCTTTTAAGTTTAAGATGATATTTATATGATTTTAATCATATAAATGGCAACGCATAAGCGTTACCCATTGGCCTTAGGAGAACACCATTTCGTACGAAATGGTGTAGCAGTTTATGGGGTAAATAATTAAAAAAAATAGCATAAATAATCTGTATTAATAACTACAAAAGCCTTTTTTTTTAATAAAGACAATCGCAAATTTAAAAATTATTTTGATGCGTGCAAATTTTTATATACAAATGTTAACGATAGTTAAGTTATTTGTTGTGTTTCTAAATTACCATGCTTTCCATATTTATTGCAAATAGAGGTAAGTCAGAGAAGTATCAAGAATTGAGTATTAAGACTCTGTAATTAACTTAAAATTCAGCCCAAAATAACACAACCTGTCCCGAACTTGTTTTTGGGAGCCTCTCCCTGCCTAGTGGGAGGCAGGCGATTTTACGGGGAATCTCAGAGATAAGAGCCTTGGTTTTTCCCTACAAGAAAAAGACTCCCCAATTCAGCGGAGCAGGTACTGCAGGAACACTGCGCAAGCATATTAGATATTGATTAATTAAACCTTCCTCCTTCCTCTAGCCGGAGGGCTCTTACTTTCTTGTCTTGACACAAGAAAGTAAGCAAAGAAGGTCAAGGCTGCCTGAAAAATATCACCTGTCTCTTTACGATGCCTAAGTGCGACCGGGTGATCTCCGAACAAGTTCGGAGCTTCCCGATCTTACTAAGGCATCGTTTTGAGCCCAATAATATTTTTCAGGAGGCCATTCGTGCTAGCATCAAACATCTATACAAAAATAAAATTGTTAATAACAAATTATTCCGTCAGTAACCAGACAGGCTGTTAACATAGCTCGTGCAGATTTTTCTTCGGCATTGGCGCTAGTTGGTTTTTAATAGCCTAAACCTAGGTAAGTCATAATGTAAAAAACTCACGGGGTGAATATAAGCATAACGCTTATATTCACCCCGTGAGTTTTTACAAAGGCAAGGCTTTACCTGCCTACCGGCAGGCAGGCAACCACCCCGTCTGCTATTTCGTACCTTATAGCATCCACCTCCCGGATCGAGTCCGGGACAGGCTCTCCTTCAAAAGGAGGGGAATCCATAGTATGAAACACTTTATTACACTTAAACTATTCTCCGCTGTAAATCAGAACTCACCTTTTATCCGTCATGCCTAAAGCACTTAAAGAGTGCTTCTCAAGCTCTCCCCCATTCGGGGGAGCACGGGAGGGGGCTTTTTCTTTACATTTTATCCAATAAGAAGCTGAGTAGTATACCTGCTGCTACGGCCGAACCAATCACACCTGATACATTAGGTGCCATGGCATGCATCAATAAATGGTTATTGGGATCGGCTTTTAAACCTTCAACTTGCACTACCCTGGCCGAATCGGGTACGGCAGATACGCCAGCAGCACCAATAAGGGGGTTGATTTTGTTTTCCTTTTTCAAAAATACATTCATCAATCGGGCAAAAAGCAAACCGCCAGCTGTAGCCACCATAAACGACAGGGCTCCCAAACCAAATATCTTCATCGAATCCATTGTTAAAAACACATTGGCTTGCGTTGAAGCACCCACGGTAAGACCAAGAAGTATAGTAACAATGTTGATCATTGCATTGCGGGCAGTATCGGCCAATCGCTCGGTTACTCCAGATTCTTTTAATAGGTTACCAAAAAAGAGCATTCCTAAAAGTGGCAATGCCGAGGGAGCTATAAAGGTGGTGAGCAACATCCCTATTATTGGAAACAGCACCTTCTCTAGTTTAGATACTGATCGTGGAGGACGCATTTTGATGATACGCTCTCTTTTAGGAATAATTAAGCGCATGATAGGTGGCTGAATTACAGGTACCAATGCCATATACGAGTACGCTGCAATGGCGATGGCTCCCATGAGTTGAGGTGCCAGTTTCGAGGACAAGAAAATAGCAGTAGGACCGTCGGCTCCACCGATAATTCCGATGGCACCCGCTTCCTGCGGTGAAAAACCAAGTGCCGAAGCGCCGAGGAAAGTTGCAAAAATACCGATTTGAGCCGCAGCACCTAAAAGCATAAGTTTTGGATTCGATATCAAGGACGAAAAATCCGTCATGGCTCCGATACCAAGGAAAATAAGCGGCGGATAAATACCCTGAGTAACCCCAAAGTACAGGTAATTAAATACAGAACCTTCTTCGTAAATTCCAATTTTGTACCCATCGATAAACGGAATGTTGCCTAGCATTATTCCAACCCCAATAGGGATGAGCAACAAAGGTTCGTAATCGTATTTGATGGCCAGAAAAATAAAGAACAAACCTACAGCAATCATGATCAGGTTTTGGTAATGAAGGTTGGCAAAACCGGTAAAGCTCCACAGCTTCATAAGATCCGCCATGGTATCTCCTGAGATACCTGCGGAAACAGTTTGTAAAGCAGAGGCATCCGTTCCAAAAAGTATTTGGATACAAAATACAACAGCCAACATGGCAAAGATGGTAACAGTTTTTTTCATAAATTTATAAAATAGCAAAGCCCGATAGCTGGTGCAATTCACTATAATCCACCTGTGCCTGCCGTCCGGTAGGTAAATGGGTTATTATTTGCTCCCTGCCATCCTGGCCTTATATTATTCGAACTCTATTAAAATATCATTTTGAAGCACTGCAGCACCCAGTGCCACCTTAATGGACTTAACTACACCAGCTTTCTCGGCCAGCACGTTGTTCTCCATTTTCATAGCCTCCATAATAACTAATACATCACCACGGGCTACTGTATCGCCTACGGCTACTTCTATTTTAATGATATTACCTGGAAGCGGCGCCAAAACAGCCCCTGCACCTGTTGCCTTCTGTGGCACCGCTCCTTCGCCGGGTCCCGAAACAACCGTGCTGCGAACCAACTTAGGGGTTTTTGATTTTTTTACTTCCTGATGAACTTCTACCTCGTACGTAGTGCCGTTTACTTGCACTGTAGCTATGGCATCCTCAAAGTCCTTAACCACTACATCGTAACGGTTGCCGGCTATGGTAAATTCAAATTTCTTCATGTGGTTATAAATTAGATAAGAGACTTTTAGACATTAGACTTATAGACATTAGATAAGAGACATTAGACTTATAGACTTTAGACAAGAGACTTATACCTTCCAGCCCTGCCTACCAGCCAGGCAGGCGACAGGCTGGGATATAAGAAAATTAATACAACTTGTTCCTCCTAAATAGAAAAGTCACTGAGATGCAGTTTCTTTTTATGTAGTTTTACTATCTTCTAAAATCCATGTTAGTCATGCCATAAAGCTTTGAGTTCCATGGCGAATAACGTCGGCGTACTTGTTTAATGGTAATTACGTTGCTTTCTTCGTCGTGAATTTGATTAAAATATAAGAACAATGCGGATGCTATGGCCGCATTAGTTTCGCCCGAAATGGCCAAATGATCATCGGTAATTTGATCTTTTCCCTTGTTACGCAAACTGCGTTTAACGCCCCATTTGATGATTTTTGGTATCAATAAAAAAATACCCACCAAAAAAAGCAGTGCCATTAAAACAATAGCCCATCCCAAAAGGGTAATGGTCCATGTTTGGCTATCCACGAATAAAAAACTCATTTCTTATTTATTAAGGTTAAAAAATGCTTTGTGCTAAAAGGCAACTTATTAAAGAGTGATTGATATACAATCACTCTTTAGTTTATAAAATTACTTTTTACAACGGTATGTTTCCATGTTTTTTAGGAGGCAAGCTCAGTTTTTTAGTCTGCAAGCTTTGGAAGCCCCTGATAATTCGGAAACGCGAATTTTTTGGCTCAATTACATCGTCGATATAACCGTAAGCCGCTGCCTGATAAGGATTGGCAAATTTTTCGGTGTATTCTTCAATTTTTTCGGCAGCATATTTTTCGCGTTCTGCCGGGTCTTCAATCTTCGACATGGCTCTACCCTCCAGTACCTCAATGGCACCCTTGGCTCCCATCACTGCAATTTCGGCGGTTGGCCAAGCATAGTTTAAATCGCCACGTAACTGCTTACAGCTCATCACATCATGTGCCCCTCCATACGACTTACGAAGCGTAACCGTAATTTTAGGTACAGTGGCCTCGCCATAGGCAAACATTAATTTGGCACCATGGGTAATAATACCTGCATACTCCTGACCACTACCTGGCAAAAATCCGGGTACATCAACCAAAGTTAGGATTGGAATATTAAAAGCATCGCAGAAACGAACAAAACGGGCTGCTTTACGCGAAGCGTCACAATCGAGCACTCCTGCTAAAAAGCTGGGC
>JAGXIP010000132.1 GCA_024635585.1 Saccharicrinis sp.
ACTTTTAATAATCAAACCGATTTAATTTGCAGCTTAACGGATGAAAAACCAGGTCTTTCTGCTGTTTGTGTAAAATATTCACCTATTAAAAATGAGTTGGATGATATACGACACCAGCTTAAGCAATTAAAAATTAAAAAAAATAAAAGGAAAAGAATTAGGACTGTTTCACTAGTTAGCGTAGTAACGATTCTTATCTTTTCCTTTATCTACGTAATTAGTACAGAAATTGAGAAAAGGAAATTATCACGAGGATTTGAACGAACAGCAGGTACCTTTTTTGAGGAAAAAGACTATAAGGCTGCGATATACTACTATGAGATATCGTTAGAATACGATGATCAGAACATTACTGCCATACACTCTCTTGGTAAATGTTATGAGGAGTTGGAGTCCTATGATCAGGCCATAAAATATTATAGCAATGCTATCCAATTAAATTCTAATTATGCCTTGGCATTACGCTCAAGAGCTTACGTAAGGTATTTAATTGAAGATTATCCACTTGCTATTGAAGATTACATAAAATCTTTAGAGCTTGAACCGCAAAATACAGCGGCCTTAGGCAATATTGGAAGCATTTATGAAGAAATGTGTGATTTAGATGAAGCAAGAAAGTATTATTACGAAACACTAAAATATAATCCCAACCACTATGGAGTTATGTCATCTTTGGCAAGTGTGGAATTTCATCTAAAAAATTATGATGCAAGTATGAATCTTTGCTACAAAGTAATTGGAAATCTTGATTTTGGTAAGGATGCTCCTCATGGCACACTTGGACTAGTATACCAAGCTATTAATAAATACGATAGTGCTTTAGTTCATTTGAATAAAGCCATAGAATATGACCCAACTTCAAGCCATTATTATAATAATCGGGGATGGACACTTGGTAGGATGGGTAAAAATTTAGAGTCAATAATCGACTACAATAGAGCTATTGAGATAGATTCATTAAATCCAACTTTCTTCTTAAATCGAGGGGACAGTAAATACAATTTAGATTTACATGCCGATGCAATTGAAGATTATGACAAATCCATTTCATTGTCAGTTCTATATGAAGGTTATAATTGCGGGGGATCCTATCATGGTCGAGCATATGCAAAGTTAGCCATTGGAGACAATAAGGGGTATAAGAAAGATTTAGCAAAAGCAGATAGTTTAGGCTATCCGGAATCACATAACCAATGGTCTAACCTAGGAGCCAAAGCTGATTTTTATAATAAGAAATGATGAAATCATTCTTATTGATCGATATATAACAAGATGCAACAGGTACAATTAATCCAGTTTAAATAACATGCAACTAGCCATCAATAAAAGTGGTAATATGTAAAAATAATTTGAATGCGCAACTATTTAATAATCAACGCGCATGGTACGTGCAATGAGCGCGCAATAAAGTATTGAATATGTTTGTCATTCCAAAAATTACAAGTGTTTGATAATCAACGATCATGAACATGCAATGGACGCACAATATGTAGTAACAAAATAAGTAAATGCGCTAATTGAAGTAATTATGATGATTTTTATGCACTTTTTCTATGAATTCAAATCACTTTATCGCTTATGAATGTTTTTATTTTAAACTCTCATGTACAAAAGCTATACTGATTGCAATTAAAAGTCAATAGGATCCAAAGGTGCAAATATAAAACTTAATAAAAATGCGCAAAACATTAATAATCAACGCACAACGGACGATAAATAGACGTGCAATTATGTATTGATTGTAACTAAAAAAGCGCAGTTTTAGCTTATTTTTTGCTTCAACTGCGCTTTGTTTATATTTTCATAATTTGAATTTCTGTTTACATAGTAATGATTCAACAAAAGTAGAGTATTGAAGTAACCAACAACTATTTTAAGCTTCCTCTAAATAAGTTTTACTTAAAACTCTACTTCCAATTTTACAAAAAGCCCAAGGGTAATATATTCCTAATGTTATAATGCTTAAAAGTGTTTGACCCCAGATAAATAGGAAATCTTGACTTGGCTCAATATCGTAACCAAACGTAAGTTTTCGACTATCATTAGTAGCTACTGTTTTTTCAACGAAGTACTTATATAATTTCATATAGGCTAGTGGAGTGTATATTCCAATTGTAATGATTGAAAGAATTATTTCAATAGCAATTTTACCGCATGAGTTCCAAAAATTAGTTTTCCATGAAATATTAAAATCTTTATAATTAATATTAACAAACCATTTATACACAAGGTACATGTATGGAACCATTGCTATCATCAATACTATTTGATGAATAATCATGACAGCAGGAAGTTGACTCGGATTGCTGATTGCAAAATATCCGGATATGAAAGAAATCACAATTATTGGCAAGAAAATGGTCAACAGCATTATCACAAATAATTTCCCTCCCTTACCTTGAAACTTGAAAGGTTGTTCAGCATAGCTTGAATTGTCGACATAAAAGCTATGTATATTTTTAGCAAACCACGGAGTATAAATACCTAAAGTGATAATACTAAGGAAATATCCTAATAAAATGACACCAACATACTTTCCAAAAGAACCATTAAACGCTATAGTTTTATCCTTATAGCCGGTGTTTTCAATAGCTAACTTAGCAATGTAAAATGTAAGGAATATGGCAATGATAGATAATCCAATAATTAGAGCAAGAGGTAAAAGTGCAGCAGTAGGATTGCCTGGTTCTTGCATACTTTGCATGTTAATGACTATAGCTAAATAAGGAGCCATAAAAAAAACTAAAAATAAAATCCAGATCGGTAATAACTTTTTACCGATCAAGTTGAAGCTGAAATAATTTTTCATTGTTACGAAATTAAATAGATTAATTTTTGTTTGTTAAATATCCTACATAACTAAACAAAAAATGAACTATTTCCAAATATAGATAATTATCATTAGCTCTATTTATAAATAAACAGCTTTGTGTTTTCCTAAATATCGCAATAGTCGCAATTAATAAAGTATAGATAACGCGCAACTAGCCATCAACAGAACATTGAAAATTCAGTTTTTGTATATGTTCGCAATTAATTGATAATCAACACACATAATGCATGCAATGGACGTGCAATGAGCGTGCAACAAAGTGTTGAATATGTTTATTGTTCTAAAAAGTGCAAGTGCGTGATAATCAACGATCATGAACATGCAATGGATGCACAATATGTAGTAGTAAAATAAGTAAATGCGCCAATTGAAGTAATTATGATGATTTTTATGCGCTTTTTCTATGAATTCAAATCACTTAATCGCTTAAGAATATTTTTATAATAAACTCTCATGTACAAAAACTATACTATTAGCGATTAATAGTCAATAGGATCAAAAAGTGCATATAAAAAACTTAGTAATATGGGACAAAGTATCAAAAGAGTTAACAATGTTGCTAAGCCTAAAGCATATTGTGAGAATACAGGAATTGATGTATATGGGTCACATGAGGCAACAATCAGGCTTTAACTATTTAGTTGGCGTTAGGGAGTTCCAAGGCCTTTATATTGTTGAACAAATTGCGGATGGTACAGGGTGTACTTTTTTGTGTGGAATTAAGATTTTATGCGCTAATTCCAAAGAGTTAATTAAGGAAATTGAGGTTAAGAATGGTGTCAGATATTCTCGTTTAAGAACTTTAGAGTTGGTGAAAGTCTCCTTACTCGAGATTCTTGAAGAAGCAGTTAGGCACGAAGGTCATAGCTTTAACTATGAAAATGCAAATAAACTTATTACGGAACAGTTAGATACATGTTATTTCGAACAAAGTAGAAAAGCGATTCTTAATTGGGCTAAATCTGTCGGTATTTTATAATAATTTGGAAATGAAAATAGCTACTAATATTATATCAATTGAGGGTTTTGGTTATCAATTAATAGTTGATGATGTTAAACGAATAGTGTCAATTAATCTATTGTATAACAACAAGATATTGGTTAAGAATAAACTCGCCGAACCAATTGTAATAAATAATGATACAGTAATAAAAGACTTAGTTGACACTACAGTTTTAGAATATATGAACAATCGCATTAATCGTCAAATGAGTAACCCGAAAACTAAAAAAACAACAGCTGACTTTTATGCGAATGTTATGTCATCGAAGAAGAAGTAAGTATGGGCCAATTTTGAATGAACTAATCTAATGAATTGTAGTAGGAGTGCATTAGTTAGTTATTGGGATTTATACCAACCTTTCATCCAATTGTCCCTTCCATGTCATAAATCCTTTCTTAACATCAGTGTAATCATGAAATATCCTACTAAAATTTTCCGGAGGGTTTTCTATAAAGAACTGTCGGCCTTTATTACGGATGATGCTTAAGTCTTTATTAATTGAGTTTAGGTTTCCCTTCAAATTAACCTTGTCGATATGCCAGATATAAGTTGCTTCTTCAGTGTTTAGAGTTTCTGCAACTATATGGTATTTTTCTTCCCCTTGAAGCAGGAATACAAAAGAAAAGGGAGATAGAATGAATCTGATTTTAAGGATATGTGATAGGTGTACTTTTAGCAAGTATTTAATTTGTCTGTAATGTTTAACGGATTCATCTTTAAGTATCTCATTGATTAGTTCATCCTCCGAATTATACATGCCATTTCCGTTTTGGAGATCGTTTAAGTCGACAATATTTGAGGTAATGGACTGTTTAGAGCCCAATATGTTTTTGTTTAAGAATTGAAATTTAACGCTGTCGATTATTTCAGCATTAATCTTGTCAATATCTGGTGATGTAGCTTCCTGAGCAATTAATTTATCATCTTTAAATTCAGCATAAATATCAACCTCAATATTCTTAATTTTTAATTGTCTGGCAAAATATGATTTCAAGATTGTGAATTCCGGTCTGATAGTGTCATTGTCAATTGAAAATTCGATGAGTTCTCCAGTCTCCTTGTCAACGTAGTTAAAAAGAATACAACCATAATGAAACTCTAAATCATCAAATTTAAGTTTTACCCTTTCTCTAATTTCATTAATT
The DNA here is from genome assembly GCA_024635585.1 of Saccharicrinis sp. Classification (GTDB taxonomy): domain Bacteria; phylum Bacteroidota; class Bacteroidia; order Bacteroidales; family Marinilabiliaceae; genus Saccharicrinis. The sequence goes on from JAGXIP010000132.1 coordinate 4,982, forward strand.
GTGGGTTTATCTTCTTGCTGATTATCTATGTCATCAAATAAGGATCGTAACTTTTCAAGCTTTCTGTAATGCGTATTCCTTTTAAGGAACATCCTATTCAGGTAATCTATTTTGTAATCTCTGTAATCGTATATTGTTGGTGTAATTTCAGAACGTTGAACACGTCCAATATACTGGATTAGCTTTCCTTTAAAGGAGAAAGGATAAGCCAAAAATAACCTGGAAACATTTTGAATGTCGCTCCCCTCACCAAAGAACTGTCCGGTAGTTATTAATATATCATAGTTACCTTCATTTAATATTTGCCACTTGTTTTTTCTGGAAGTTGTTGAATCCTCTCCACTAAACGTAACCGTTTCGTATTGTTGTTTAAGGAATTGATTCAGTGTGTTGATGTGTTCTTTCCGTTCAGTAATGACAACACATTTATTTCCGTTATTCAGTTCATTCTTAATATCGTTAATGATTTGGGTGTTCCTAGCTGAATCGTGTATAAGAATTTGCGAGAGGGTTTCAAAGGGATCAGTCTTTGAGTTAAATGGTACATCAAGTTCGGTATTTCTAATAATTATTCTTGCTTGCTGAGCATTATTTACCTCTTTGGATTCAACTTCACATATGATATTGCCTAATTGTATGGATATTAGTTTATCTTCTGTATGTTTTTTAAATGGGGTAGCCGTTAAACCGTATAAGTAGTGTGTGTTTAATTTATTGATGGTTTCGGCAAAAGACTTGGCCGGTATATGGTGGCATTCATCGATTATGATTGTTCCAAAAGCATTTATTAAATCTTTATTATCTGGAACATCCAGCTTTTTTGAAAGGGACTGAATCATGGCTACAGTTATATTTTTGCCAATTTTTAATTGCCCTTGTCCGATAGTGCCAATTTTGTGTTTAGGTATGCCAAGGAATGTTTGTATTCTTTCAATCCATTGTTCTGCAATTTGCTTACGATGTACTACTATTAATGCAGGCTGTTTCCTTTCTGCAATAAGTTTTAAACCAATAATTGTTTTACCGCTACCTGGAGGTGACACAATAATGCCAAAGTCTTTTTTAGAAGTAGCTTCAATAGCTTGTTTTTGGTATTCTCTTAATTGAATATCACAAGAATAGGTAAGTTCTTTAAGTTTGTTTCGTTCATCAATAAATTTGAAATCAATTTTATTCTTGGTACAAAATGTAATTAGCTTTCCAGCCATGCCACGGGGAATTGAGACTTCGTCATCACCTTCTTCGATAAAATTGAAATACCGATCAATATTATACGTGCTCTTACCCATCTTTTTCTTTATAAAATATTCAGTATTGGTAAAATTTAGTTCCTCCTTTAAAAAGTTTATTAGGTTAGTGTTTATGCCAGATCTATTAAGAATTATTTTATTACTGAGCGTAATAGATAATTTACCACTATCTTTTTGCGTTAATGATGGAATTGAATTGCTACTGGATTTGCATGTTGGTAGTACTTTACGAAATTCTGCGATAGGTAAGCGTTTTATACTCTCCAAGAATTGCCATTGGTTTTCAAATGCTTCAAAGCTTGTTTCATCTATAAAACAGTTATTTCCTTGATCTAATGTATGTTTGTTAAAGGGAAGAGCAATTAAGTTGCCAAAACCTTTACCAGATAAATGATCCTGATTAGGGAATAGCCTGTCAAAGCTTGAATACTTATCGAATTCGGAAATGATTCCGCATTCTTTCAGTAATGCTATAAACAACATTCTGGTTTCTACAGCTGGAAGTGGTTTTTCAAAGAAAATCCAGACATGAGCACCTCTTCCGGATCGTGAACGTTCTATATATGCTGGTATTCCGTATTCATTACACTTATTTTGAAATAGGACGCATTCTTTCATCCAGTTTTCTTTATCAAAATCCGCAACAATAAACCATGAAGTGTTATCTTCTAAAAGAGGATAGATTCCTACAAATTGCTTTCCTTCAAGGTGGTGTTTTATTTCATTGAATGTAAGCTTCTTTCTTACCTTGTCATTAAAGTTTGCTAAAGTACCACCGCCGATTTTATGTTGTTTGTAAGCGTAAGGATCATAGCTGTAAGCTGGCATATAACCTTTTCTATTTCCATTTTCCCAACGGATAGCAAAAATATCTTCACGACATCTGAAGAGCTGTTGGATAAGTTTTATATGATGATCAATGTTGCTCATTTAATTTTTAGTAGCTAATCATTAGCAAAGAAAATAATAATCTATTGAAAATGTGTCTTAATAATAGTAAGGTTAATCAGTTGTAGTACCATTAAAATTTACGTGGATTCCTCATGATATAATCTGAAGCAGCTCTCTCTATATCTTTTCTGTAAAAACCTTTTGTTTCAGTTAGCCATTCTTCAAGTTCTTCTGTTTTAAAATATAGGCGCTTACCTCTCTTATAGTGAGGAATTAAACCTCCGCTTGTTAGTTTATAAATGTAAGAACGAGAGAAGCCTGTGTATGCAGCAACCTCGTTGATATCAATTATATTTTTTAAGTCATGTTCAAGGATAGATTCTGTTCTTATGATGGCTGCATATTCTTTGATTAAATAGTTCGCAAATCCAATTAAATCTTGCTTCGTAACCGTAATGCTTATTTGTTCAGGTAATTCTTCTATAAATTTTTTCATGATGAATGTATTTTAATAGTTAAATAACTGTTAATAAAAGATAGCAATCAACGATTATATTTGAGACTTGTTATTAATTTCCCTTTTATGAGGTAAATTCGGAAAACTAGGGTGATCCTACAAAAACAAATTTTCTGTTGAGGAGCTCAACACTCCAACTGAATTTAATAGACTTTTTCAATTGGGGCAGAAGAATCTATATGTCATGTTTCCACAGGTAAAAACATGACATATATTAAAGACAAAGTGAAATGTTTTTACCCGTATTAACATTTCATTTTGCTTTTTATTTTATATTTGTACTGTATGAGAACTACAGCAGAAATATTGAGTGTAATAGACACGTATAAAGAAGGTTATGTTTTTACCTATGTTGAGTTAGGCTTTGAGCCGGAAAAAACGAATGCTGTAATTATTGCCTTAAACAGATTGGTAAAAGAAGGGAAGCTTCGTAAACTTTCAAAAGGTAGATACTATAAACCCCAAAAGTCTGTGTTTGGAGAATTAAAACCTGATTCCTTCGAGGTAGTAAAAGATTTACTTCAAAAGGATAAAATAGTAATTGGCTATCTAACCGGATTTTCTGTGTTTAATTCATTATTCTTAACTACACAAGTTTCCAATACATTACAAATTGGCTGTAATAACGAAAAGAAGGCGATTACCCGTGGAATGTATAAAATCAGATTTATTAAGCAAGCTAATAGGATTACAGAAGACAACATTACTTTATTACAGATACTAGATTGTATCAGGTTTATAAAAGATATACCAGACACAAATCAGAATCAATCCTGTATTCGATTTATTGCCATAATTAAGGAGCTTACACCTGGAAGACTTGATAAACTTAAAAATCTGGTTTTAAAATACAATGCTTCCACTAGGGCATTGACAGGGGCTATTATTGACTTGATTGAAAACGATAGTGGCACTCAAATAATATTTGAATCACTTAATCCTGTAACAACCTATGATTTTTCAATTTCAGCTCAAACACTTCCTACAAAAGATAAATGGAGAATAAGATGAAACTACATACGAATACGGAAGATTTTAATAATGCCATCTTGGTAACTAGTGATAATACGAATATTGCACCGGATTTTATCGAAAAAGACTATTGGATTAGCCTGGTATTAAAACGACTGTCAGAAAGCACGTATGTAGATTCTGTTGTTTTTAAAGGTGGTACGTCATTATCAAAAGGACATAAACTGATTAACCGCTTTTCTGAAGATGTTGATGTGGCCGTAATTCTTACCCCAGGTACTAGTGGAAACAAAATTAAAACCTTGATTAGAACGGTTGAAAAAGAAATAGCTGCTGACTTAACAGAGAAAGAAGTAGATGGAGTTACCAGTAAAGGTTCTCGCTTTAGAAAAGCTATATATGAATTTCCGGTAACAATGAAACGAAAACAGAAAGCTGCTGTCCCGGAATCAATTATCGTTGAGATCAACTCTTTCGCAAATCCATTTCCATATCACAAAGTTGGTATTCAAAGTATGATTGGTGAATACTTGCAAAGTCAAAATCAAGATGAGTTGGTTGAAAAGTATGATTTAGCAGCCTTTAAAGTTAATGTCCTTGATAAAGAACAAACTTTAATTGAGAAGCTGGTATCGCTTATACGATTCTCGTTCGATGAAAATCCTATTGAAAGCATTTCTGGTAAAATAAGGCACTTCTACGATCTTTACTATTTGCTGCAAGATGAAGCTTGTAACACATATGTAAAATCAGATGAGTTTAAGGCGCAGTTTCGAAAAGTGTTGGCACATGACCAACAACAATTCGATGAACCAGCAGGTTGGAACAAGAAAACTATTCAGGATTCTCCTTTAATAAAGGACATTGATTCAATTTGGAAAAAACTGAAAACAACCTACACCAATGAGTTATCGATGTTGGCGTATTCAGAAATACCAA
>JAGXIP010000133.1 GCA_024635585.1 Saccharicrinis sp.
ACCGCCACCATGGCAATATGAAAGGCGGAAGATGTCCTCATCAATACGCTTAGTCAGCTGTTTGCGAAACTGGTTATGCCAGGCGGTACCATCTTCGTACATCCTAAGCGAATTGCCAGAAAACAAAGAATTAGGTGAGGTGAACATATTTAGCTGGCCCGATGGAGATGATTTTTTGAACATTTACGTTGCTTTTTATTGTAAAGCAAGTTACGAAAAATATCTAACAAAACAATGTAATAATCTTAATATCAGTTCATTAAATAAGTATTAACTTGTCGGAGTGGACTCAACAATCTAATTTCTTACTCCCAAATGATTTTTTGTTCCTTTTGGCTAGATTATCAATGAATCGTCTGAATATCCCCTTCCGTTTCTTCTTTTCTTTCTTTATTGGATACCCGAATTTTTTTATACTTTCTTTGATGGCTTCCTCTGTCAGTTGAAATGTACCATATTCGACACTGATAGATTCGGTTGTTATGTTACAAGAACTAATACCTTGAACTGTTGAAAGCTTTGACTGTAAATTGGACACATCAATCTCGTTTAATTTTTGCTTAAACCTGTATGCTACGGTTCTATTATAATCGTTCATGACTTTAAATTTTAATTCATTTAAATAATCCCGTTATCAGTTCATCCATCTAATTACTCTCTCGCATATTGACAACATTCAGGTAGATTTTTATAAGCATTATCATCTCCTTTTACTTTTTCTGTATCATATCCGGCTGCGGCAATAGTCCTATGTATTTTGTCTAGGCTAACTTTGTCTTTATTGAAAGAAACATGCATTTGCTTAGTTTCAACATTCCAATTAGCAACGTTTACACCATCTATTGTGCCTGCAGCTTTTTCGATTGTTGCTTTGCACATCTCACAGTTACCCGAAACTTTGAACATAGCATGTTCAAGATTTGCTTTTGATTCAACACTTGATGGTTCTGCTTTTTGTGTTATATCCATTTTTGAATGGTCTATTTGTTTTTCGGCATTCTTACCCATTTTACTCATGTCGTGTGGAGTAGAACCTGCCCCACCAGATGGATTCATCATGCTTGGCTTACCCTCTAATTGTGAAGCTGCATCAATTTTAAATACTCCGTTAACTGCTATTTCTTCACCTTCGGCTAAACCTTCCTTAACTATGTAAAAATCACCTGCCTCTGGCCCAAGTGTGATTTCGCGATATAAAAAGGAATTGTGTTCTCGCTCAGGTACTTTAACATACACAACTGCTCGTTTTCCTGTCCATAAAACAGATGTTTTGGGTATCATCAAATCTTTCTTGCCACCTGACATTTTAGGTTTGATGATGCCATTGGCAAACATTTCGGGCTTTAATTCGAGTTTTGGATTATCCACTTCGACACGAACATTAGCTACTCTTGTTTTTGCATCAAGGAATGGGTCGATGAAGGTTACTTTTCCTGTAAAAGTTTTTCCCGGTATGGATTGCACTGTAAATTCCACTTTATTGCCTTCGTGCAACCAAGGCAAATCACTTTCATAAGCATCAAACAGTAACCATACCTTTTTAAGGTTAATTACCTGAAACAAAGCATTGCCTTCTTTGATATAATCACCTACTGAAACATGGCGCATTGTAACAGTACCTGAAATTGGAGAAAGCACATCGAAATAGTTTTGAGGTTCTCCTTTTGTTTCAATGCCATCAATTTGAGCTTCTGTTAAATCCCAAAGCTTTAGTTTATTTCGTGAAGCTCTGTAAAATGCAGGATTGGATTCTTTGTATTCTATAGATTCAAGGAGTTCTATTTGAGCTGTCACCAATTCAGGTGAATAAATGGTTGCTAATTTTTCCCCTTTCACAACGTTCTGACCTGTAAAGTTGGTATATAATTTTTCGATTCGCCCACCATATCTAGCTGTTAACTCGGAAATATTTCGTTCGTCAGGTTTTACTTTGCCCAATAAATAGACTTCCTTGTTTGAATATTCCTTTTTGACGATTAATGTTTGAATCTGCGCTAGTTTCAATGCAGACTCACTCATTTGGATTTCATTTGGGTCAATTCCAGCTTCGTTACTTGTATTTGTTTCCAAAGGAATTAAATCCATTGCGCAAATAGGACACTGTCCCGGTTTGTCCTGCTTAATTTGAGGATGCATTGAACACGTCCAGACTTGATTTGCCAATGTGTTGATGTGTTGATGTGTTGATTCATCATTTGAAGAACTGCTTTGAGGATGTGTTGATGTGTTGATTAAAAAACCAACAATACATCCAATGGCAAACACGGCCAAAACTAGCCACTTATTATTTTTGATATTTTCTATTACCTTTTTCATTATTTCTGTTTTTATTTTTATTAGAAAACACTCTGCTTATGCGTATAATGTAACATTCCCACATCATCAAATGATCGCAATGAAATATCAACACATCCTTACATCAGCACATTAATTAATCATCAAATCAATTCATCTGTTTAGAACTAGATATAATCTTGTTTAACAACTTACTGATTGAAGTCAGTAAGCTTTCAATCTCAGTGTTTGGATTCGGATAATGTTTACTCGCCTTAATCAATTTCAACCAATATTCCGTTTCATGCACTTCTTTATGTGCTATTTTCAATTTATGGATAAAGTCTGCTCTACTTTCAGCACTTTGTGCTTCATTAATATTGGTTCCTATTCAAGTTCCTGATCTTAACAACTGATTAGCAATAACATATTTCCTTAACCCTTCCAACTCTTCAGTATAATCAATTATTAGAAGTGCAAATTCGAAGCTTAATTCCAGTATTTCATTTCTATTTTCCATTGCTAGTGTATTTATAGAGTAATACAATCAATTTACACCATTTAATTACCGCATCCACACGTCATTTCATCACCCAATCATCACATTATCACATCACCCAATCACCACATCAAAAAATCATCGCCCCATCAAATAATGTATAAATGCAATTGAAGCATTCAAGTCAGTCCTTGATTTTTCAAGTTCAAGACTGTGTATTAAAACCTTGCGTTCCATCCGTAATATTTCTTCAAAATTTTTACTGTCAGTAGCGTATTCTGATTCTAATATTCGCATCGATATTTTCGCAAGCCCTAATTGCTTATTGTGCAAATTAATTTGACGTATAGCATCTTGGTAATCTGCATTTGCTTTCTCATAAATGCTTTCAAGAACATTTATTTTATCAGCCTTTTTGTTCAGCGTTGCCTCCTGCATAAACACAGCCTCCTTGACCATTGAAGTGTATTTCTTCCGGTAAAGAGGGATGCTTATTCCTACCACCGGAAACATAATAGCATCTCTACCTGACTCACCCGGAGCAAGCATTGTATTCGATGATTGCCCAATGAAAGTGTAGTCTATTCCAACAGAGAAATTTGGTTTCCCCATTTTTTTTGCAACAACTTGCTGATATTCGTAAGAAGCTTCTTGAAATTCGAGGCTTAATACTTGATGATTATTTAGTTTAATACTATCAAGTATGGCTGCTCTGTCATAAGTTAAATCAACTGTTTCAAGTAAATCTGGGATATATATATCATCTGCTACACCGACATTTATAAAATTGTTAAAAGCAACCTTCTGAATTTGAAGTTTATCAATTAATTGTAACAATTGATTTTCAATATCCAGTATTTCCATCTCGACCCTTAACTCATCAACTGATGAAGCTTTACCTGATTCTATTTTTATAAGAGCCAATTTTCGAAATGTTTGCAGGATTTCAATGTTATCTTTTGCAATATCAATTGCTCTACTTGTAAAATAAAGATTGTACCAAGTCGATTTAATATCATAAAAGAGCTTTGATTTGGCTTCTTCAAATAGTTGATATTTAGCTTTTGCCATTTCAGTTGCAACATCTTCTCTTGCATTAAGCGTTCCGAACCATGGGAACATTTGAGCGACACTTATTTTAGCTTGCTGCGCCCCAACACGGGTTTCAACAGGCTGAATAAAATAGCCAAAAGCCATTGTAGGGTCGGGTAAAGCTCCAACTTGTGGAACTTTCTCTAAGGCAGCTAAGTATTCATTAAATGTGGCTTTTAATCCCGGATTGTTTTTAGCTCCAGTTATCAAATAGCTATCAATTCCATTCTGAGCAAATGCTTGAACCGTGAGTAAGTTTAGTAGTATGTATATTATTGTTTTCATTTTTTAGATATTAGATGTTAGAAATTAGTGGCTGAAATAAGGTTAGAGGTTAGAAGCTAGATTTTTTCATCTTCTAATCTCTGCCATCTAGCCACTAACGTTTTTATCGTGTTTTCCAATTCTGATGAAGTTTTGTGAGCATCATACTTATCTCATCCGTTTCCTTATAAAGAACAATGAATTCTTCATCTTTTATATAGTTGCAATCCAAAGCAAAGTTCAGCCATGTTTGTGTTTCAGTAACCGAACCAAGAGAATGAATAAGGTGTTGTTTAAAAACATTCTCATATTCACGTTTTGCCCATCCTTCTGAAATATTGGCAGATACGGATCTTGATGAACGAACAATTTGAGATGTTAATGAATACTTCTCTTCTTTAGGAAATTTTACACATAAATGAAAGATTTCCATTGCAATTTTGTATGCTCTTCTGTAAACCTCTAAATCACTATAAGACTTTATCATAGCTGGTGTTTTTATATTTTTACTGTTAAATTTTGGAAATTCTCTTATACTTATGTGAAGAGTTTATAGATTAGAGGTAAGATTTTGTTATGAATTCTTTATCCTCTATCTTCTAATTTCTAACCTCTAACCTCTTTTTTATCTTCCTCTCCTGCCACATTGCATATAGAACCGGAACCATAAACATCGTCAATACCTCAATGGCCATGCCTCCGAACAAAGGAATTGCCATTGGTATCATAATGTCTGAACCTTTTCCTGTTGATGTTAGAACCGGGAGTAGCGCAATAATGGTAGTAGCTGTAGTCATTATTGCAGGACGCACTCTTTTTGAACCAGCTTCGAGAATAAGAGCTCTAACTTCCAATACAGTACGAGGTTTATCTTTTTTCATTAGTTGTTGAATATAGGTGCTTATCAACACCCCATCATCTGTAGCAACGCCGAATAGCGCAATAAAACCAACCCACACAGCCACACTCAAATTAACGGTGTTTACCTGAAACAAATTCCTTAATTCAATGCCTCCTATGTTAGCATTCAGAAACCATGGTTGACCGTAAAGCCAGAGCATAATAAACCCGCCCGATAGTGCTACAAAAATGCCTGAGAATATTAAGGCTGTAGATGTAACAGATTTAAATTGAAAATATAGAATAAGGAAAATAATCATTAATGAAATGGGAACAACCACTAAAAGGCGCTTCGTTGCACGAATTTGATTCTCGTAGTTACCGGTAAAAACATAACTAACTCCTAACGGTAACTCAAACGTACCCTTATCAATCTTTTCATTAAAATAAGCGATTGCATTTTCGACTACGTCAACCTCTGCATATTCCGGTAATTTATCGAAAATTACGTATCCTACTAAAAAAGTATCTTCACTTTTTATTAATTGAGGGCCACGCACATAATTGATAGATACCAATTCGCCCAAAGGTACTTGAACACCAGATGGTGTTGGAATGAGAATGTTTTTCAATTCGTCCGGATTATCTCTAAACTCTCTTGCATAACGCATACGTACTGGGAAACGCTCTCTACCCTCTACTGTAGAAGTTAGTTTCATTCCTCCAATAGCCCCACTTAAAACGTTCTGTAATTTTTGAATACTTAATCCATATCGAGAAATGGCATCTCTGTTTATTTCCAATTCGATATAAGGCTTTCCAACAACTCTATCAGCAAAAACCGATTGTACTGAAACACCTTCAACTTCTTTTAGGTACGATTCAATTTGATACCCTACCTTTTCGATGGTTTCTAAATCGGGGCCAAAAACTTTAATCCCCATAGGCGCTCTCATTCCTGTTTGCAACATAACCAATCTAGTGGCAATCGGTTGAAGCTTAGGAGCAGAAGTCAATCCGGGTATTTTAGCCGTATTTATAATTTCGCTCCAAATATCATCAGGAGAATTAATCTCTTTACGCCATTGACGAAAATATTCTCCATTATTATCAGCTATCAGATTGTCTTTATCAACTAATCGGAATGCTTCATTTCTAGGATTATAAATGCTACCATCCTTTAATTCGAAAGCATCATCATCATTCACTTTAAATCGCATTCTATGCCCCTTTTCATTAAGGATATACTCCGATTTATAATTGATGATATTCTCGAACATGGATGTTGGTGCTGGGTCTAAGGCAGAATTTACCCGCCCCCATTTACCTACAACACTTTCAACCTCAGGAATTGAATTTAGCTGCTTATCAAGTAATTGAATAACTTCAACATTCTCTCTCACACCTGAATGAGGCATGGTGGTAGGCATCAGCAAGAAAGAGCCTTCATCAAGCGATGGCATAAATTCCTTTCCGATTCCCGGAATGGTTTCGCTAATGCTTTGATATGCCGTGCTATTTTTAATGAAGTTGGGCATAAACCCAAACAATTTATCAAAACCCTGCCAAGTGGTAATTCCAAAAAGTATAATTAGAATTGGAGTAATTAAAAACTTCCATTTGTTGTCTAATGCCCATTTCAGAATTTTTTCATAAAAAATGATTACAAGCGACAATGCTCCTAGAACAGTACCAACAATTACTATCACAAAAAAGAAGTTAGCAAATTGGCTATTTTGAGCACCTAAAGGCATCCAAGCCTTTGTTAAAAAGAACACAACAACCACAATAGTTATGGCTATATTAATATAGTTTATCCATTCCTTTTTCTCCTTTTTCCATTTATCATGGAAAAATCCATTTGCACCATAGGCTGTCAATGCCAATGCAATATAATATCCGCTAGCAATTGAAATAATGACACCTGCAACAGCAATAATTCCACTAAGTAGTTTTTTGTATTTTTCCTTATCTAATTTTATAGAAAAAACCATGTGAGCCAATGTTGGAATAATAATTAAACCAATCACTAAAGCGGCAAGCATGGTAAATGTTTTTGTATATGCTAAAGGTTTAAAAAGTTTACCTTCGGCTGCTTGCATTGCAAAAACAGGCAAGAAACTAATGATTGTGGTTGCTAAAGCGGTAATAACCGCACCTGCAACTTCGGTTGTTGCTGTATAAATAACAGTAACAAGTTTTTTTCCTCTTGCTCCAATATTATCAGGCAGTTCTGCATGTCGTATAATATTTTCGGTAAAAACTATCCCGACATCTACCATTACCCCAATGGCGATAGCAATACCGGATAGGGCTACAATATTGGCATCAACACCAAACTGTCGCATGGTAATAAAAGTGATTAATACACCAATGGGCAATAAACTTGAGATTAAAAAGGATGCACGTAGATTAAGAACTAATACGATAACTACCAAGATACTAATCAGCAATTCTAAACTAATGGCCTCTTCTAGTGTTCCCAAGGTTTCCTTAATCAGACCTGTACGGTCGTAGAAGGGGACTATGGTAACTTTGGAGACTGTTCCATCATCCAATATTTTTGATGGTAATCCGGCTTCTATCTCTGCAATTTTTGCTTTTACATTATCAATGGTGCGTAATGGATTAGCACCATATCGAGCAACAACCACACCTCCTACAGCTTCTGCACCACCTTTATCTAAACCTCCCCTGCGAGTTGCTGGTCCAAAATGAACCTTAGCAACATCTTTTAGGCGGATAGGAACATTTTCACGAACAGCAACCACACTTTTTTCGAGGTCTTCAATGGTTTTAATATATCCAATGGCTCTGATTAGGTATTCCGCACGATTATACTCTAGGGTTCTTGCTCCAATGTCGAGATTACTGTTTTTAACAGCAGACATTATTTCAGCCACATCCACACCATGAGCTTTCATTGCATTAGGGTCTATATCGACTTGATATTCCTTTACGAATCCACCAATTGAAGCGACTTCGGACACACCTTTTGCCGATGTTAGTGAATACTTCACATAGAAGTCCTGAATGGTACGAAGCTCATGGGGATCCCATCCTCCTGAGGGATTTCCGTGTTTGTCTCTACCTTCAAGTGTGTACCAATAAATTTGACCCAATGCAGTGGCATCTGGTCCAAGTGTTGGTGTAACATCATCGGGTAATGTACCAGCAGGAAGAGAATTTAATTTTTCCAAGATTCGGGTACGACTCCAATAGAATTCTATGTCATCATCAAAAATGATATAGATACTTGATACTCCGAAGATGGAATTACTTCGTATTGTTTTTACTCCGGGAATTCCTAATAATGATGTTGTTAAGGGGTAAGACACTTGGTCTTCCATGTCCTGTGGGGAACGACCTGACCATTCGGTGTAAACAATTTGTTGATTTTCGCCTATATCAGGAATGGCATCAACAGGAACCGGATCGGATGGAAGAATACCAGTTTCCCATCCAAAGGGAGAATTTACTATCCCCCACGATATGAAAACTATCAATACCAATAAGGTGACTAATCTGTTTTCAAGAAAGAATTTGATAATTCTATTCAACATATCTCGTATTTTTTATAAACATTATTTCTTCGGATTTGCGAAGTAAGAAGTATGAAACTGTGTGTGTGCAATTTCATACTTCTCTCGCCGCAGAAATCCAATTGCCCTAAATAGTGCTATAGATGAGCGATACAATAAAAGTAAGTCCAAATGAATGCTATTTTCCATAGATAAGCATTGACTGATGTTACTAATAGATAGTATATCAATCAAATACGAGGCAGATAAATGGCACGCACCATCGGACGTTTACTAATAAAGCCCATTTCATCATTTTTTGATGCGCTCGTATTGGCAACATCCAGGATGCTGAGAATATGTTTTATCATCAGCCTTAAACTTCTCAGTATCATGACCGGCAGCCGCAATCTGTCCCATCACTGCATCGCTTCCGACTTTAGTTGAGTCATACGATAGACTGAGAATGTGGGTCTTGATATTCCATTCAGCCTTCGAAACGCCTTCTATTTTTGCGGCTTTCTCAATGCGAGATTTGCACATTCCGCAACTTCCGCCAACTTGTATCGCTTCTGTTACGGTTGTAGCACTGGTAGATTGGGCGTTAGCAGAAATGCTTATTGCAAATGCAGCTATGGTTATGAGTATTTTTTTTAACGTTTTCATCGGTATATATTTTTATGGGGATTTATCTTAATGAATACAGTAATGCATACTATTCCCGTGAGGGGAAAGCAATACTATATGCAAATAATGAAGGGGTAAGCTGAAATTCAGCGTACGAAAAATCGTTGCAAGTAATTGTTACTTACAAAAGAAACGGGGGAATAAATCTCAAATGCGGAAATTACAGATACTGGTCAAATCAACCTTGGAGTCGAGCCCAATATCTTGTTGAAGGGAATCTTCGTTAACTGAGCATATCGCAATCGTTGAAAAGGCTAATGTCGAAATAGGAACCAAAGCGGTATTCAGCAGGCTTTGTGTTATTTGGAATATCTGAAACGAAGAAGTTTTGTACTGACTATCAACAGAATACATCGATAGTTTGTTTTGGCAGTAATTGTTGGCAATCTGGTCGTGAGCCGTGCAATCTTCATGGCTTTCAACTATTCCGCACGAAGGCGTTTCGCCCGTAAAAGACCACTTCAGCTCAGCCACCTCACCACCGCAGAAATGTGCAGCCACCGAAAAGTGCATCCCCGATAAAAGGATGAACAGTGCAAGTGATATGGCGAAGATCTTTTTCATTGCTGCCTTGCACGTCAAAGATTGGAATTGTTGACCAAAGTTTGGATAAAATTTATGAGTGGAAAAAACTATCGCGGAAAACTTCTGACTAACTACATCACGACGAACAGACAATCAGCAATTAACCAAACCCAAATCGTCAGGAGTAAAACCATGTTTTTCGATCTGCTTCTTGATTCTTTTTACCAGCCCCAGTTTTCTTTTTTGTTCATAATACA
>JAGXIP010000134.1 GCA_024635585.1 Saccharicrinis sp.
CGGCAGGACTTTATTTCGTTTTCTTATGCTGTCTCCGAATAATTAATCCATTGTATCAATTTCGTCGGTATCAAAGCTTTTATTGTATTGGGTCATCGCTTTCAAACTCATTCCCACATTAGAGAATCCACCATCGTGGAAAAGGTTTTGCATGGTTACTTTGCGCGTGAGGTCGCTAAACATGGTAATGCAATATCCAGCACATTCCTCGGCCGTGGCATTACCCAGCGGCGACATGCGTTCCGAAAAATCCATCAATCCGTCGAACCCTTTAACACCGCTACCCGCAGTAGTCATGGTAGGCGACTGCGAAATGGTATTGATTCTCACTTTTTTCTCACGACCGTAAATGTAACCAAAACTACGTCCAATAGACTCTAACAAAGCCTTTGCATCGGCCATATCATTGTAGCCATAAAATGAACGTTGGGCGGCCACATACGACAAGCCAACTACCGAACCCCACTCATTGATGGCGTTCGATTTAAAAGCTACTTGCAGCATTTTATGAAATGATATGGCAGAGATATCCAATGTTTTGTTCAGATAGTTATAATCTAAATCGTGATAAACTCTTTTTTTACGAACATTGAGCGACATACCGATGGAGTGTAAAACAAAATCGATTTTACCACCAAGTAATTCTGTGGATTTAGCGAAAACCTCTTCTAAATCCGCAACGTTTGTCGCATCAGCAGGAATTACCGGGGCGTTACATTTTTCCGAAAGATCGTTTAACGTTCCCATTCTGCAGGCCACCGGGGTATTTGTTAGTGTAAAAACAGCACCTTGTTCGTGGGCCATTTCAGCTACTTTCCATGCAATGGACATATCGTTCAATGCACCAAAAATAATCCCTCTTTTTCCTTTTAATAAATTATATTCCATTTTAATATTCTGTTTTGAGCGTACAAATATACATGATTAAGCCATTGGATGAAACTATCCCGTTCAAATAATTGTGAAACGAATGCAATATGTTAGTTAAAAACGATGACTGACACAGATTATCAAACACTCATTCAACTATGAATGTTCACGTAATTAGTCTATTTTCAAAGGATGACATTCTTGTTATTCATAGATTATTCGATATTGATTTTAAGGATTTGATACCTCCATTTTTAAAAAACGAAGTAACCAACCATATTAAAACCGCTTTGCGAGAATTAAAAAACAAAAAAATTCAAACTAAAATTAAAAATCTAGAGGCTGTATAACTGCATGTGTTAAAAATTTGGGTGCTATATGGAATATAGTGGGTAATCCAAGATAACATAGTTGGCATGTTTCAAACGTAGAAAATGGCCGATATCAATTCAGTACTGTTCGCTCTTTCAGAGCTTAGTTACAACGTGTGATACATAGGGTTGAAACCCTATGCTATTACAGATTGGACTTACAGTCCAAATAATGCAACTCCCGATAACACTGCTAAAGCTCTGAAACCTACCCTTCGGTAGGGCGGGGAGCGAACGGTAACAGCATAGTCCTTTAGGGCTATGTGGATGAATAGATGCAAACCGAGGGCTGTAAGTCCGACCTGTATTGAATTGTTGATTTTTATATCAAGCCTTCCTAAGCATTACCCACTAGAAATCATACAGAGCCAAATTTGGTAAATAGCATTGGAGTTTTAAAACTACTTCTAGTACTTCAAGTAGTTACTTTTACATCGATTCACCCAGTAGCTCTTTGGCATTTACCAATGCTGCTTCGGTTAAGTTACTTCCGCTTAACATTTTGGCTATTTCTGTTATCCTAGCATCGTAATCGAGTTTTTGGATACCGGTTTGGGTATCGGTGCTGCTATCGGTTTTATATACTTTGTAGTGATGCTTTCCTTTTACGGCTATTTGTGGCAGGTGCGTAATGCTGATTACCTGAATGTTTTGAGCTATTTGCTGCATGATGCTGCCCATTTTATCGGCCACCTCCCCCGATACCCCTGTATCTATTTCATCAAATATGATCGTAGGCAAGCCTTTAGATTCTGATAACAGGGCTTTAATACACAACATAACCCTCGACATCTCTCCACCGGAAGCCACCTTTGGTATGGCTGCTAACTCACCCTTTTTATTGGCCGAAAACTGGAAGTCGACATCATCGCGTCCATGCGCGGTAAATTCTTTTAGTTGGCTGCACTCCACCACCAAACGGGCATTGGGCATACCCAACTCTAGCAATTGTGCTACAATTTGTTTTTCGATGGCTGGTATCACTTTTTTGCGCGAGTCGGTTAGTGCTTTGCCCGACACTTCGAGCGTTTTGTGTGCTGCATCGATGTCCTTATTCAGTTGCTGCAAATCCTCATCGAAGGACGATATTTTGGTAAGCTGTGCTGCCAAACTATCCCTAATTGCAATGAGAGCCTGCAAACTATCCACCCGGTGTTTCTGTTGTAGTGCGTATAGCTGGTCGAGCCTGAAACCAACAAATTCTAGTCGTTCGGGATCATGCTCAATACGTTCCATTCTATCTTCGAGTTCTTTGGCCAACTCATCCAGGTCGATATAGGCGGATTCGGCTCTTTTGGCCCACTCCTCTCCTTGCGGAATAAAAGCGGCAATTTTTTCAATATGACGGGTCACATCTTTTAGGTTTGCTAATAACGGTAATTCGTCGCCACTAAGTATCTTCGCACTTTCAAAAAGATGACCTTTTATTTCTTCGGCATGAGCCAACATTTCTCTTTCCTGTTCCAACTCTTCCTGCTCGCCTTCAACGAGTTTAAACCGCTCCAACTCGTCAAACTGAAACTGCATGTAATCAGCTTCTAGCTTAAGTTGGGCATTTTGATCGGCAAGTTGATTTTTTTTCTTTACCAAGGCATTGTATGTCTTATAATCTATGGCATACCTATCCTTTAGCTGCGTGTTATTGGCCACGGTATCAATCACGTTAAGCTGAAAACCACTTTCGCCCAAAAGCAGATTTTGATGCTGTGAGTGTATATCAATAAGTTTGAGTGATATATCTTTTAAAAAACCAAGATTTACCGGCGTATCGTTAATAAAAGCCCGGGATTTGCCTGTTGCCAGCACTTCGCGGCGTATGGTGGTTTCTTCGGCATAATCCACATCTTCCTGCTCGAACAAAGCTTTAAAACCATAACCGGTAATATTGAATATCGCCTCTACAACGCTTTTTTTATCCTTATCTTTTAATACAGATACATCGCTACGTTGGCCCAAAACTAGTGAAAGCGCTCCCAAAATAATAGATTTCCCGGCTCCCGTTTCACCGGTTATTACCGAAAAACCATTTTCAAAGTCTATTTCTACCTGATCGATTAAGGCGTAATTTGAAACAAATAATGATTTGAGCATATAGGATTGGCTAATTATTGGTTACCCGAAATTGATTTATTGTATTTGGTGGCATTGGCCGGATCAACTTCTGAAAGAATCTCTATTGCTCTTCCTTTTTCCATTGAAAATGATTCTGAAAAAATATTGATCAATTCTTCCGACTTAGCGTCGAAAAAAACTTGTACGGCAAATGATCCAGGTTTGGCACGGTGCACCTTTTGCAGCTTTTCGATGGCGGCTAGCACCTCTTTACGGCCTTCTTCAGGCTTATCATTCATAACATCCAGACCTTGACGATGGTATTGGTACATACAGTCGCGTAGGGGTCGGTGCTGCTCGTTAAGATAGTTTTCGACCAGCCAGTATCTGTTGCGAGTACTTTCGAAAGAACGCCATCCCTTTTGAGGCGAATTTTGAGCCTGATTAACAATATCTTGAGCCTTTTCCATGTATTTAGTGCCACCCATTTTTGAAAACGAATCGTAATCGTAACCCAATATCACGTAAGCATAATAAGCCAATACACCCACCAAATTGCTTTCGAACGAGTTAGGATTATAAATCAAAGGCTCAAATTCGGCGTATCGGAAATCAAAATCCTGATCGAGATAATTTAACATCACGGAGCTATAAGCCGAATTATAAATTGGCCGCCGTGATTGAATCTGAACAGTGCCTGTAAAGTCGTCAACCGATTTTATCTCTTTGATGTTTATCATGATGCTACACTGAATCCGTTCCTCAGGGCTATACACGTTATCTGTCCATTTTTGGCCATTCATAAACTCTATAATGGCTGTTTGCATGGTTTCAAAAACCTGCTTATTGGTACCCTGTACGCTGGGTGCAACTACCGAAACGGAACACTGCAATTCCTGCGCATCGGTAATACGGGTTAGCGACAATAGCAAAATTAAGAGTGCAATTTTTTTCACGATGTTGGTTGTTTTAATGAAAGCGATATCAGCTTATCCACGATATCTTCGGCCACCTTGCGTTTACTTTTTAACGCAAACTCTTGTATATTATTATTTCTGTCGATGATCGTCACCTGATTTGTATCAACACCAAAACCAGCTCCCTTGTTTTCCAGAGAATTTAATACGATAAAATCGAGGTTTTTTTGTGTCAGCTTTTTTAAGGCATTTTGCGCCGCATTATCTGTTTCCAGGGCAAAACCAACCAGCAACTGCTCCTTGGTTTTTATGTTACCCAAGTTTTGCGCAATATCCTCGGTGGCATGTAGCTGCAAGATGAGTTCGCTTTCGCTGCTTTTTATTTTTTTGTCTGCCTTAACAGTTGGCGTGTAATCGGCTACGGCGGCACTTAATACTGCCCCTTGGCATGTTGGGAAGTGTTTTAGGCATTCCTCATTCATTTCCTGTGCCGACTCCACAGGAACGACGCGAATTCGTGGATGTTCAGTTTTAACATGAACTGGGCCGGATATTAAAATAACCTCAGCACCTTTTTCGGCTAGCACTTCTGCAATTTGATAACCCATTTTGCCACTGGAAAAATTACCAATGTATCGCACCGGGTCAATTCGTTCATAGGTTGGTCCGGCATTTACCAGAAATTTTTGTCCACTAAGAGCTCCTTTAGTTTGTTCTATTTGACCACTAAAAAATGCCTTTATGGTTTTTACAATATTTTCGGGCTCCTCCATCCTTCCTTTGCCATGCAGTCCACTGGCCAGCTCACCCACTCCGGGTTCAATAATATATGCACCGTTGGCAGCCAAGGTTTCTAAGTTTTTTAGATTTGCCGGATGCCGGTACATATCCAAATCCATAGCAGGTGCTATAAAAACGGGGCATTTGGCCGAAAGGAAGGTGGTGAGCAGCAAGTTATCGCATATGCCCGAGGCCATTTTACCCATAGTATTTGCCGAAGCAGGGGCTATGAGCATTAAATCTGCCCATAATCCTAAATCGACATGGCTATGCCAGGTTCCATCCGCACTTTCGAAAAAAGAACCCAGCACCGGTTTTCCCGATAAGGCCGACATGGTAACAGGCGAAATGAACTCTTTTGCGGCACGGGTCATAATAACCTGTACATCAGCTGCTTCTTTTGTTAAAAAACGCAACAGATAAGCTGCTTTATAAGCTGCAATACTGCCGGTAATACCCAAAATTATTTTTTTATCTTTCAATATCATAATGCCTAAAAATAAAAAAAGATAAAAGAAATATGAAAAACCTCCTTTATCTTTTTGTTTTTAATGCAAGCACCTGGCCCCTTTGGGTTTGCCAAGGTTAAAACTACTGTTCACAGGAATATACCTTATGCTTCCTCTTTATTAGGATTGCGGTGATACACATTTTTATCTACAAACTCCTGTGTAGCAATAGATGATGCCTTAGGTAATCTTTCGTAGAATCGTGAAATTTCAATTTGCTCGCGATTTTCGAAAACCTCTTCCAGGTTATCGGTATAAGAAGCAAATTCGAGAAGCTTTTTATTCAACTCCTCTTTCATTTCTACACTTATTTGATTTGCCCTTTTAGCGATAATATTTACCGACTCGTAAATATTTCCGGTATCATCCGACAACTTTTTTGTGTCCCAAGTAATGGTAGTGCTGGGAGCATTTGATTTTTTATAATCCATAATTTATATCTATTATATATATCCTCTATTTTTTTATCACTTTTAATTTACCTCTTCAAACTGAATATCTTTGGACGCACTGTTATATATTTTAACTGCTTTGCTTAAATATTGACTTTCAGGAAACTCGTTGATAAACGAAAAATATTCGTCAATGGCCTCACGCATCCTCTCCTCCTTTTTTGCAGGAACACTGTTAACCGCCTGAATATACTTTGATTCCAAAATCAGGAACGACAATTCTTCGCGATATTTGGTATCTGGAAAATCCTTTAAGCTATTTTGTGCCGCAATTACAGCCGACAGGTAGTTATTTCCCATATAATCTCCCAGATCGAAATACAACTTGGCACCGAGATAAGATTTGTACACCAATTTATCCCTGAGTTCGTCCATCAACCTATTGGCCTCGGCCACTCTTCCGCTAGAGGGATAGAGATTTACAAAAAGCTGAAATTCATTAAGGGCATTATTGGTATCTGTTTGGTCTAAACGGGCTTTAGGAGATGTCATATAATAACAATAACCGCTCATAAACTGGCACTCTTCGTTTAATTTACTGGCCGGAAATGTTTTTACAAACTGGCGATAATAATGTCCTGCCATAATGTAATCGCCTAAACCATAAAGACTTTTGGCATAAGTATAATTAATGGTTTCAGCTTTGTCGGTACCTCTAAAAACACCTTGTAATTCATTCAACAATGTTGCAGCTCTCATGTAATCTTCCTTTTCAAAATATTCCATTGCTTTGGTATATTTGAACTCATAATCGGTACTTTTTAATACCTTTTGGTAATTACTACAACTAAATAAGAGGGGGACGAGGATTATGGCCACAAAAAATTTTCTCATCAAACGAATGGTTATTTTAAGATTAAAATAGACGTAATGCACTGTAATAAAACCTTGTAACAAGCCTGATAAACAAGTAAAGTAAAAGCTTTTATCTTTAACAACGTGCAAAGATAAGCTTTTAATATCAAATACAAAAGTAAATATACACTTGCAAAAAGCTACAAGCAATAATTAATTTGCCAATTTCCAGCGTACTTAGTCGTAATATTTTTGCAGAACTAGTTTTTTGTGACGTTTAGATTTTTTGATTATTAAAAAAGCTTATCTTTGCGCCCATTAATTCATAAAATATATACAACGTGGATATTTTTGATAAAATAAAGAAAACGATGGGACCTCTAGGTCGATATGGAAAAGCTGCACACGGCTATTTTATATTCCCTAAGTTAGAAGGACAAATTGATTCTAAAATGAAATTTAGAGGCAAGGAGGTACTTACCTGGAGTTTAAACAACTATTTGGGTTTGGCCAACCATCCCGAAGTACGTAAAGCTGATGCCGAAGCTGCGGCGGAGTATGGCCTTGGTTATCCCATGGGAGCTCGAATGATGTCGGGCCACACCAGCTTACATGAAGAGTTAGAATCCAAACTAGCCGACTTTGTAGGCAAAAATGACTCTTACCTTCTTAACTTTGGTTACCAAGGAATGGTATCTATTATTGATACTTTGTGTTCGAGAAATGACGTTATCGTTTACGACTCTGAATCACATGCTTGCATCATGGACGGCATATTCCTGCACAAAGCCAAAGGTGGTAAAAGCTTTGTTTTTCCGCACAATGACATGGAGCGCTGCGAAAAAATGTTGGGCTTTGCTACCAAAAGAGCCGAAGAAACAGGTGGCGGTATAATGGTGATTACCGAAGGTGTATTCGGAATGGCCGGCGACTTGGGTGCTTTGGATAAAATAGTTGCCTTAAAAGAAAAATATAATTTCCGTTTGCTCGTTGACGATGCTCACGGTTTTGGTACCATGGGGAAAACAGGTGCAGGCAGCGCTGAGCATTTTGGCGTAACCGATAAGGTAGATGTACTCTTTTGTACTTTTGCTAAGTCAATGGCCAGCATAGGCGCTTTTGTTGCAGCCGATGAAGATGTAGTAAATTACCTGCGTTACAATATGCGATCGCAAATATATGCCAAATCACTTCCTATGCCTTTGGTTGTGGGTGCTTTAAAAAGGTTGGAGCTGTTGAAAACCAAGCCCGAGCTTAAAGAAAATCTTTGGACCATTGTTAACGCCCTGCAAAAAGGATTAAGAGAACAAGGTTTTGACCTGGGTGTAACAGAATCGCCTGTAACGCCGGTATTCTTAAACGGCTCAGTACCTGAAGCTACCCAGCTGACTATGGATTTAAGAGAAAACTATAACATTTTCTGCTCTATTGTAGTTTATCCGGTAATACCTAAAGATAAGTTGATGCTGCGTATTATACCTACAGCGGTACATACACTCGAAGAGGTTGAATATACCATTAAAGCTTTTGCCGAAGTAAAAGAAAAATTACTTGCCGGTAAATATCAAAGCGATAAAATTGCCAATATTTTTTAAGGCTGCATGATAGACTGTTAGATAATAGATTATTAGATAATAGACATTAGACTCATTTACAGATGTCAGATTATCAATACCAAAAGCCTATTATTTGGATGGTTTATAGAATGTAACAAAATGTTGATATTATACTGTAACAAAAAAGGCGATCACATGATCGCCTTTTTTATTAGTATTGTTTTTGAATTTCAAACCCAGGTAGGTAGTGTTCAACAATCTGTTCCATTGTTTTTCCTTGTTTTGCCAGCTCCAAAGCCCCACTTCTGCTCAGTTCAAATACCTCTCCGTTTTCACCATCTCTAAACGTTATAATATGTTTTTGAGGTATCGTTTGTTTCAATATATTATCGTAGTCGTTAAGTTCTTCTCCATTGTAGAGGTCGCTAACACATTCAACTGCACTTACTGCTTCCTTGCTCCTCTCTTCGTCATTGTGTACGGTTTGTTGCACGTACATTATTTTATCGTTATAAACTAGTGCCATACCATGGGTTGCTTCTACTGCTTTACGCACCATTTCATTTGGCTCTTGCGGTGTAATTACATATAATTCCGAAAGATTATCCGCGGCACTTCGTAGCACACTGTTATAGTCCGAAGCCTGCAAAGACTCCAAGGTTTGATTGCTATCAAACTTATCCATAACCAATAAAATGGCGGCATTACGAATAATCGTAGCCTGCACTTTCAAATATTCCAATTGTGTAGCTTTAGGACAACAATTATTCAATACAGTCATTACAAAAGGCTCTACATCAACCACATTCAATACAATTAAATATTGCTCTTGCTTTTCGATAATAATATTACCGCTAAAATTCATTAAGCTACATAACTCATCTCCGTTATATTCATCTAAGCTTAGTTCGTTTAACTCCACTGCACATTTATTGTCATCTTCCTTTATGGGCATTAACAAAACCCGTTCGGAAGCAATAATAATTTCAATTTCGTCCTCTAAGAAAATCTTATTATCTACTACATTTAGTTGCCATTTACCCGATAATCTTCTTTGCGATTCGCCAAAAAATATTCGCCTTGCATATTCAGGGATACACAACGGCCACAACCTAATTCCACTTTAATTTTTTGATTGGTAACCATTTTACAAGCTCCTTTATACTTTATTCGATATTACAGTTAAAACCACCAGAAGTCAATCGACTAAAAAACAGGTATTTCAGGCAATTCCAGAGATTCTTCTTCCTCCTTATCAATAACTTTTTCTTCGCGATGATATTTTATTATCAGTCCCAAACAATTTGATTGCCCCATAAAATTTTCGGGATTTACTGCTTCCACTTCGATAATTATACGCTTAGTAGTTCCAAAACTGATATTAATTTGGCTATCGAAATCATCGGCAGCATTGTCCCAAAAAATAGTGCCTGTTTCATCATCCACCACCTTTAAACGAAAATCGCCTAAACTCTTAGGTTTGCATATATCAATATGATAGGCTGTACTCCCATAAAAAACATGTACAATTTTTATTTTTTGAGAAGGATTCATTTTAAAGGAACGAGCCATCGATTGCTTATTGTAAAGCTTATCAGCAGGTGCGCTTAACTTAAGCACCTCGGCACACGATTGAGCGTTAGCATTACCTAATACCATCATACCCAGTAAAACCGTGATAATTAAAGATTTGCAGATAGAATTGTGCATCGTATTTATGTTTTTAAATTTAAATATAACATTGAACATAGTGTTTTAAAACTTTTTTCGTGTAAGATGTATATACACCATGATGTAAAAAACAGCAGACAAAGCCATCATTATATAAACGTTAAACAGCCATGTTTTTATTTTAAAGTTGCCTATTGTTTTAATGGGTGCATAGTAATGCGACTTACCCCACTTGTTATTAGCAACTTGGTATCCAGGCTGATATTTTCGGATCATCTGCCCGTACCGATATACATACTTATTATAATCGTTACTTTTTAATACAAACTCCGATAGTTTTTGATTGTAATATTCTTTTTTAGGAAATTCATTTTCTTTTCCAATTCTTTCCTGCTCTATTTTTTGATACAACAAATTCAGGTTGGAGCGAAGCCACTTTTTAACCCTCGTTAATAAGCTTTGCAATTTTAACCGGTCCAGAGGCGTTTTATCAAGTGTGCCCAGCTCGTTAGCTAACTGTGGAAATTGTATTACCAATTGATTCAGCAATCCGTTTATCTCCTCTTCAGAATGTTGCTCTTCTTTTTTACTCATTTCGGTGAGCAAGGTTTCGAGTTTAGGCACAAAAAAGTTGGCATAATAACTCATGGTACTTTGTTCTATAAGCAAATCCGTTAAGCCCTCGTCGTATTTATTTTCGGTAAATTGTAACACCATCAGTGCTTCGTAGGCCCAGCGCGAGATGGCAACATTAGCATAAATGGGTACGTACTTTTCGGATGCCAATGTATGATGCATTTTATCAAAATCAAGTATCGCTCCAGCCAACAAAATTTGGGGTATCAACAAAAATGGTATGGTTATATAAATAGACAAGATGGATTTAAGCCTGGCAGATATGTACAGCCCCAACATACTGCTACTCATAGCTGCTAACCATAGTATAATAAAATATCTGAAATACAAACCTTTTATTTCGAGGATACTATTACCCACCCAAACAAACAACATAATTTGTACTGCATTTACTACGGCCACATATACTAATTTTGAGTTTAGATATGAAAAAGGACTTAAACTTAAAAAGCTTTCGCGTTTAATGACCTTAAGGTCGCGATGTATTTCGCCCGAACTTAAAATAAGACCCAGAAAAAGTGCAACCACTACGCTAATAAACAAATAAGCAGGTATATTATCGTTATCGATAAATCGATACTCATGGGTAATTAAATCGGTTGACTTTAAAAAAAAGGCCATCATAAAAGCCAAAAGTGGTGCCCCTAATAATATCAAAGCCAGATATTGGGTATCGGACTTTCGGATAGCCACATTACGTTGGAGATAAATCCAAAATTGTTTTATTTTTGGTGGAATGCTGGTGAGCGGATGACCTAAAGTACCGTTTTCAATAATAAGCTCTTCCGGGGTGTTTGCTTTGAAGAGTTTATTCCAGTAGATACTGTCAAACTCCCTTTCTCCTACAAGCTCACCTTTTTCCGAATGCTTTTGGTACTGAAGTAAATTAATAACCTGCTCGGGGTTACACTGTCCATGTTTTATACTGTCGTCGTTAATGGAATCAACAAACTCCAATTGTTTTTTAAAGTATGAACTGGCCGAAAAAGGGTTGCCATAATAAGCGGCATAACCCCTATCATCAAGGATAAGTAGCTTATCGAAAAGCACAAACAAATCGGATGTGGGCTGATGGATATTCACAATAATGATATTGCCCATATTGGCAATTTTCTTTAGCAGCCTTATCACCAACAAAGCATCGGACGACGACAAACCCGAGGTAGGTTCATCCACGAACAATACATCCGGGCGACGAATAAGCTCCAACGCAATATTAAGTCTTTTACGTTGTCCGCCACTTATCACCTTTTCCAAACGACTACCTACCTTTAAATTACCAATACTGCTAAGGCCAAAATCTTCCAAGGTATCTTTTACTAACTGCTCCAACTCGTTTTTAGGCAAATCGTTACGGCAAAACCTGGCACTATACATTAAATTCTGCTTCACGGTAAGCTCCTCTATCAGCAAATCTTCCTGCGGCACATAACCCAGGTGTTTTTTAAGCTTAAGGATGTTATCGTGCAAATTATAGCCATTCAAATAAACACTTCCTTTATCGGGCAAGGTAACACCGCTGAGTACGTTAAACAGAGTTGTTTTTCCTGTACCACTTCCGCCCATTACTGCCATTAATTGTCCGCCCCCAACTTTAAACGAAAGCTCCTGAATACCCAAACCGGTCTCCTTAAAAGTTTTTTCTACCTTATGAGCAATCAGTTCCAGGTCTTCTTTTTCTATATTTTGATAGGAGACATGCAGGTCGGCAAAATATAAAGGTTGCATATCCTCTCCCTCAATAATACCACCCAGTGTAAACTGATAAACCCTATCGGGAAACAATACCTGCTTATTTAACTGAAGTTGTCCTTTACCTATATATTTAATCAGGAAAGATGATATGGAAGGAACATAATAGGCCATTATTTTTCCCTTCAAATCAACTTTATTGTACATACGGAACGAGCGGAGCTTTACTTTTGTAAAGTTGCCCACCATTACCAAGCCTTTGGGATCCTGCTCCAAGGACAAATCATTACGAACAAAATGGGTAACGCTCATAATTCTTGTCTCATCGAGGTCAAAAATATTACTCACCAATTTTAGTTGATGCATTAATCGGGGAAGCGCTTTATTTCCTCCAGCTACTTTTTCGGAATCTACCACGTAAATCAGGAGCGCAATATAAAGCTCTGCCTTTTGGCTTTTGGAGAGTTCGCCAAATAATTGGTTAAGATGTTGGGTGATACGGAGCTCATATTCATCCTCACTCAAAGTGTTACAGGACAGCACATAATCGCGATAATAATCGAGCATTTGCATGCGTACCTTTTGCGAAAAACGGGTACTCAGGTATTGGTCAAGATACGAATAATCCAAGCCATCAAATGCTTCAGTTCTATGATTCCTGAAGAGTCCGAACAGCTCAGTTACACTTTTTAACGTGTGGTATTTAAAGTATAATTCCATCCTTAATAATTACTATCTATTAACCTAAACTCTGTTCTAAAATTTATATGCCTACCCTCAGGGTTATCACTACCATCGGCATTTTTATTGGGTGCTATTGGTTTGCTACCACCGTACCCAACTGCTTTTAACCTATCTTCGCTTATACCTTTACTTATTATATATCTTACAACTTCGCAGGCTCGCCTATCCGAGAGCCTAACATTATACTTATCATTGCCCCGGTTATCGGTATGCGAACCTATTTCAACACTTACATCCGGATATAAAAGCATCATCTTTAGCAATCCTCCATCTATAATAGCGTGTTCGTCGGCACTTAACTTTGTTTGATTACCAGGCCCAAAAATCTGGGGCAATACATATGGCACTGTATCCATGGTTGGCGTACTTACCTGCCCCATGTTTAACATTGCTGACGATAAGCCACGAGTTGAAAAATCTATATTTTTGCTTACAACCCTTTTATCTGCAATCACCATGCGATAATCCATATCTATGGGACTTAGAAAATTCAATTTCCCAAAACTATCCGTTGTTGTACTATTTATATAAACATAGTTGGTGCTATCCTTTTGTATATAAATATCAATTTTAGCATTATCAATAACATCTTGATTACTATCCATACTCGATGGCATTAGGTTTGAAATACCTAACTTTTTTAAATCCACATTTTTACTTACCAACACAGCACTCACGGTTATTTTTTCGGCAAAAGTTGATTTCCATGGGTAAATATCGTCGCAACAGTTTTCATGTGTCAACGATAACCCTCCTCCTCTATTTGATGTTATAAAACCTTTTTCACCAAATTCATCTTCAGAGTAATACAAATCGTCGCAATTGGAATTAATAGGATAACCCAAGTTAACTGGCTCGTCCCAATTCACTAAATCGCCTTGCGCACTAAACACATCTAAGCCTCCAAAATTGGGCCATCCATCTGAACTAAAGTACATCTTATGACTCAACCTATCGTAAAACGGCGTTGCTTCAGCACCTGATGTGTTGACATAAATACCTGCGTTTACGGGTTTTTCATAAGATTGTTTTACTAAATCGTAAATAGTGTACCAAATATCTGTTTGTCCGTAACCGCCGGGGCGTGTCGAAACAAAATAAACCACTTCTAAATCAGGATCATAGCAGGTTCCAACGGCTGGTTCGGTAGATGAAAAATTTGTCAAATTTATTTCGCTACCCAATTTATAAGGTTTCAACCATTCGTCTTTAAACTTTTCACTTACATATAAATGACATATCATTTTATTTTGCCAGTTTAGGCTGCAACGAGTAAAATAAAAGCGCTTACCATCCATCGAAAAAACACCATCTCCGGTATCATAATTAGGCGAATTAAAAAAAGGCTTCTCCGGATGGTGACCTCCAGTCCAACCCACACTATCTTTTATAGCCAAATAAAACTTTCTTTTTGGTCTGCTGCTATTCTCATTGTAGTATGCTAAAGTATCTAAGGCAGTTGATGAATAGGCAAAAACCGTATCGGAAAGGTAAAAAGGGTTGAACTCGATATGTGGCCTATTGATACCAGGTGCAAGCTCCACCATTTTTCTTTGATTTATGGAGTCTTTCATCTCTATAGCCAGCTCGCAACCGCGTGTTTGGCTCTCCACCAACATCTCAAAATAATCGGGCATCCATCGCTTTTGCTTCCTCACCCGTATTTTTTTAAGCAATTCGTACGCCTCGTCGTTATACCCCAAGGACTTGGCATTTATTGCTTTGTAATAATTGGCAAGCACCTCTCTTTCAGGGCACTTTACCACTAACTTATCAAAAGCTTTATACGCACTTAAATAATCTCTGGATTGTTGATATTGGTAAGCCAACTGCCATAGATATTTTGTTTTATTCGAATATTTTTGACTTAGATAATGGTAATAATAAATGGCCGAATTATAATCGCCCTGTACCACTGCACTTTTTGCATAACCCTTTATTTGCCATGGTTTTAAATCCTTAACATCAAAAGGTTGCGCATGCAGTTGCATGTGATTTTTACCAAACGACAACAAAAAAATAAGGAGGATTAATATCTTATGCATGGTATGGTTGTTTTTTTAAGAATAGCCCAAGGCCTTTGGTATATTAAGGTGAGCTCTATGGCATTTGTAAAAATATTGGTTGTTTTTAACCCCGATATATCCACATCGACACTGGTTATGGCGGACCAGTTGCGATAATTTAAACCCAGCACCAATATGGCCGATTCAAATTCGCGGTTAAAGCCATCACGAACATAAGCACCCATGCTCACACTTTTAAAATCTTGGTTGGTCGCATTCAGCTCCATACCCATATTGGCTCCCACCAAAAACTCAGATGCTTTATTATGAAAGGTATAGTAGGATTGCGGCAAAACGTAAAACTTCTCGTTTAACTTTATTTTTATGGAACCATGCCAATTGGTGCGAACCGCAAGCGGATTGTTATTGTTTAAAAAATAGTCTTTGGCGCGGTTTACGTGATACATGGCTATCCCGGTACTCAGCACATAACCTGGACCACTATAATTCCATAATACACCCAAATTAATATCCAAATAGTTTGAATATTCCCGCGAAAAATTTTCTGAATTTGGCAGCAATGCGTTAAAACCACCTGTTTCACGGTCGTACTGCTCAGGATAGGTATAATTACCAAATTGAAGTCTGCGCATCACCCAACCGATTTGCAAGCCTGCACCAATGTATGAGCGCTCCGAAACCTGAACGTTACTACTACCCGAAAGATAAAACTTATTGGTAGGCAAAGATGGTCCTGAAGCATTATCATAACTATATAATGCACCCAAACCTACTGTATTCTTATATAAAATGATAGATTTGTCGTACGAAACACTTATTGTATTAAGTGGATCGCCAAAATACATACCCTGCGATCGGTTATTGTTGATAAGTCTCCACTGCGCATCCATAACTCCTGTTAAAGCAGGGTTTAAATGTAAGGGTGATGAAAAAAATTGGGAATAATGTAAAGTTTGGCCGTTTACATCCATAAAGAATGTAATTATAATCAGATATATGCTTATATAAAAAAATTTCACAGTATTTTTTTTCCTATAATTAAGTAGAAACTATTCTTTATTTTATCCGTACAAAAAATTATTGTAATTTAACAAACCCAATGATTTATAAATCAGGTAAAAGTATTAACAACATGTATAAATATCTACAATTTTTAATGCTTCCTTTTATAATTACCCTATCTTCTTTCATTCCAGTAAAATCACAAATTATTGTCAGTTTTACGTCGGAAAAGCAAGAAGGTTGCGCCCCTTTGCCAGTAAATTTTGTTAATCAAAGTTCTGATAGCGACAACAACACTTATTTATGGGATTTTGGCAATGGAAATACCTCCACATTTAGAAACGCAACCCACATTTACAACACTCCTGGAAACTATAACGTTAGCCTTACCGTTTTTGATGCAGATAAAAGTGAAATTCTTGTTAAAAATAATTTTATCCGTGTTTATAATTTACCTTCTGTAAGTTTTACGCCCGATATACCAACTGAACAATGTGCTCCTTTTGATGTGAATTTTATGAGCGATGTTTCGCCAAGCTCACCCGATGGCAATTATACTTGGGATTTTGGAGATGGGATTTTTAGTTACGATAAAAATCCAGTTCATTCGTTTAATCAACCCGGAGTGTATAATGTAACCGTAATTTTTTCAGATGAAAATGGTTGTGTGGCTAAAGCCACGCGAGAGGAATTAATTACCGTTAGAAAACCCACCGCTATTTTCCAAGCCACCGATCGCTATTCATGCAACGGAAAGTTAAATACTCAATTTACCAACCAATCCTATGGCTTGGGCGATTTAAGCTACAAATGGAATTTTGGCGATCAGCAACTCTCTCAATCACAGAACCCTCAACACGCCTATATCGAGACGGGAATTTACGATGTTACCTTAACCGTAACCGACGATTTGGGATGTGCAGATTCCATAGCCTTTATTGAATTAATAGAAATAAGAAACACCATAGCCGGGTTTACAATAGATAATGATACCGTTTGTCCTAACACGCCTATTAAATTTACCAATGCTTCTGTAAACAACCGTAGCAATACCTGGAATTTTGGTGATGGTACAAGCTCTGCTGAAATCAGTCCGACACATATTTTTACCAAGCCGGGCGATTATGTTGTTGAGTTAATGGTAGGTAACTATGAATGTTCTAGCATTGCTACAAGGCTTATTCATGTTGAGGATGTGAAGGTGGATTTTACTATTTCTGACAACTATGCCTGTCAAGTTCCTGTTAATATTACTTACAGTCCTACTGGTGACAAGATGGATAATTATACTTGGACTTTTGGTGAAGATGAAACCTCCACAGAGATGATCCCTACGCACACCTATCCTTCTACCAAAGAACTTACCGATAATAAAATACAAAGCTATACCACCACCCTTGAAGTTACCACTAAATATGGCTGTAAAGCCAAGGTGGTTAAAAACGATGTTTTACAGATAATTTTGCCCCAAATAAAAATAACCACCGACAACCCAACCTCTGGATGTCAGCCTATTGACCTAAATTTTGGACATACAATTACTTACGACACCCCTTTGGATCAAGTAACCAATATTACCTGGAAAACGGATGAAGAAACTATAGGAAAGGAAAACACGTTTCATCGCACCTATGCCGATGTGGGCAAATACAAAGTATATCTTAGTGCCGAAACTTCCTTGGGATGCACGGCCAGTAGCACTGCAAATATTTTGGTAGGACAAAAAGTGCAGCCTGAATTTACCGTTAAGGACAAAAGTGTTTTTTGCGCCAGCGAAGAGGTTGAATTTGAGGACATAACGAACAACGCTCCTATTTATGACGATATTACCTGGGATTTTGGGGATGGCTTACAAAGCGAAATGGGCATTCCCATGCACCAATATACCGATACGGGATATATGGATGTGAAATTAAAGGTAACGCACAACGGCTGCATTAGCTCAGTTGCCAAGGCAAAGGCACTATTTATTAAAGGACCCATTGCCAAATACACCCGAATACAAAATTGCGATTCGCCCTACAAAGCCGATTTCTCTATTGACCTGATTGATGCAGATTCTTATACTTTCTACTTTGACGATGGTGATTCCATAGTAAATGTAGGCACTAACTTTTCGCATACATATTCCCAAAAAGGCAGACATACGCCTGTTTTAAAAGCCCAAAAAAGTGGTAATGAGTGTTTCTATTCCTATCATAACAATATAATAATATCTGACCCCATAGCGATTTTCGATACCACGGGTACTGGCCCATGTGCCAATACCACCCTTTTATTCGATGCCGGCGAAAGCCAAGATGCCTCATCCTTTGATTTCAACGGACTTTATAAAAAATATTTATGGGATTTTGGCGACAAAACTACCGTACAGTTTACCGACGAACCCATCACTCATAAATATAATAACAATGGTACTTTTATAGCACAACTGGTAGTACAGGACCGCAACAATTGCACCGACACCCTGCGTAAAGAAATAAATATTTTTAAGCCACTGAGCAAATTTACAAACGATTATGTGGACGGTTGTATGCCCGTTAAATACCAGTTTAATAATTTAAGCGAGCATGAGCTGCCTATCACCCGATGGGACTGGGATTTTGGCGATGGTGCCACCTCAGATCAGGAAAACCCTGTTCATGAGTACCAGGCTTTTGGCACCTACAACGTGCGACTTTCGCTTACCAACCAAAAAGGTTGTACATCAACCATGTTGCTTAAAAATGAAATAAAAGTGATAGACCCTCATGCCGCCTTTATTGTTTCCGATGCGGATGCATGCATTAACGATTCATTGTTTTTTTGGGATCGCTCTAAAAGTAATGTTACCAACTTTTTATGGGATTTTGGCGACGGAAACCAAAGTGCCCTTAGAAACCCCAAACATGTTTATCAATCGCCAGGCTCTTACGATGTGTCACTTAAAATTATCGACGATCACGGATGCGAGCTGAAGCACACAATGCCATCCTATATTAGTATCGAAAAGCCACCGATGGCAAAATTTAACAGCAATGAAAACGAATCTAATTGTTATCCTTTTCCTGTACTTTTTACCGATTTAACCGAGTACACCAAACCAGGAACTCAGAAGTGGACATTTGGCGATAATCTGGATGGTTCTACTTTAAAAAATCCTCAGCACATCTATACCAAACCCGGCGATTACGATGTTTCGCTTATTGCCTATTCGGCCAATGGTTGTGCCGACACTTTAAGTCAAGCTAGTTTTATACGCGTTAAAGGTCCCTATGCCGAAATAGTACTGGCCGATACCGCTTGTTTTGGGAACGAAATACCATTTACAGTAAAAAACGAGAAAAACTTAAACACCGTAGTTTGGGATTTTATAGATGGCAGTACTTCAACCGATTTGGAAACTGTACACAGATACTACCGTTCGGGCTATTTTACCCCCTCATTAATACTTAAATCAGACTCCAAATTTGCCTGTAATAAAATTATTACCGATACAATTTTTATCCGACAACCGGTAAAAGCAAAATTTGTCTATCAAAATGATACTAAAAACGGATGTATTCCTTTTAATATAGGTGTTGTCAATCAATCGGAAAATGCCGGGAAATACCAATGGCAAAGCGGCAACGGAATGGAGAGCTTGACAGAAAATCCTTCGTTTATTTATGAAAACGATGGAATATATAATCTTGAACTTATTGCGCAGGACAATTTTGGTTGCAGCGATACGGTTGTGGATATTGTAACCACCTATCCCCTACCCACAGTTACCACCTCGCCCGACACCTTTGTTTGTGTGAACAAAAATATAATGCTATGGGCCAGCGGAGGGATAGCCTATCAGTGGAAACCCGCAACGCACCTTATAGATGCCAACCTTGACGCTCCAATTGCCAATCCGAAAACTAACACCACCTTTACGGTAAGGGTTACAGACGAAAATTCCTGCGTAAATGAGGATTCAGTTCACATTACCGTTCAGCAAAAGCCTGTTGTTGATGCTGTTGACACCACCATTATTATTGGCGAAACAGTTCAAATAAATTTAATCCGTGATGATATTAAAAAATACGCGTGGCATAATTTGCCTGGAATATCGTGTACAGATTGTCCAAATCCAATTTTATTACCTTTGCAAAGCACCAATTATATCGTAAGCGTTACGGACACAAGTAATTGCTTTACAATAGATTACGAAGCTAAGGTACATGTAGAAAAAAAATACTCGATAGATGTTCCCACTGCTTTTACCCCAAATAATGATAACACAAACGATATAATTTACGTAAAGGGATGGGGATTAAAAAAGTTAATCTATTTTAGGGTGTTCAACCGCTTGGGTCAGATAGTGTTTGAAACGGACAACTTACAGAAAGGTTGGGACGGTAATTTTAGAGGCACCCCACAAATAGCCGATACTTATACCTACATTGTAAAAGTAATCACCTACAAGGATGAGGTGTTAGAGAAAAAAGGTTCTATTAATTTATTAAGATAAGTACATGAACAACAGAGGCAGAATACTGGTGGTTGACGACAATCCTAAAAACATTCAGTTAATAGCAAATATAATAAGTGACAATGGATACGAGGTGGAGATTGCACTTGGAGGTAAAGAAGCATTACATTGGCTTGATGAGCAATCATTCGATTTAATGTTGTTGGATATTATGATGCCCGAAAAAAACGGTTTCGAAGTTTGTGAGGCTGTCCGTAAAAATGCCGCTTTTGATATTATGCCCATTATATATTTAACGGCCAAAAACGATAAAGAAAGCACTGTACATGGTTTTGCCGTTGGTGGACAAGACTTTATTTCAAAACCCTTCGATACTTTAGAACTACTAGCAAGGGTAAGTACACATATCGAACTTAAAAAAAGCAAAGAAGCAGTGCTGAAAGCAAATTTGGTACTGGAACAAAAGGTGCAGGAGAGAACCCTACAATTGGAAGAATCTAACAAGCACTTGCAGGCATTAACACAAACCAAAGACAAATTTTTATCTTTTATAGGTCGGGAAATAGCATCACCCTTAAACGATATTAATATGGCGGTTACCCTAATTAAAAATTCCGCCGAATCGACGCGCATGTCAGAAATGATTGGTTTATTAGAACGCTCGGTAGTAAACCTTAGTTTAGTAGTAAAAATGGCCAGCCAAATTACCCAGATAAATAGCAAAGACAACATTGAATATCAGGATTTTTATCTTAATCGAGTTATTGAACACTTGATGATTCAACAGGATGAACTGATAGAAAGTAAAAATCTGGATATCCAGTGTGATGTGGACGATATGATTACCCTAAAAGGCAACAAAGAATTAATAAAAAACTCTATTTTCGGAATTTTAGACGCAATTTTCAAACATAATGTCCCTAACTCTCGTATCAATATTAGATTTGACGAATCTTCGGAAAAAAAAGAGCTCATTATTTCTTTTAATCCTCATGGCTGGAACAATGCCGATAAGGATACCATGCCCGAAGAAACATTGCTCTATTTTTCATTTGCCGATATAGTAATGAATTTTCATCATGGGCAATTTGAAATAAAACAAGACTCCGAAGAATTAATGTCGTTTATATGGAATTTTGGATTGGAATCAAATACAAGTAATTAAAAATAAACAATTAACCTTTAAAAGAAAGGAAGATTTTTAACACATATTTTATGAAAGGAAAAATAATTTTACCCGCAATTACTGCACTTGTCCTACTATTGAATGCCTGTAACGGATGTAGCAATACCAGTCAAAATGCAGCAACGGAACCAGCCTTAGATTTTGAATCCATTAACGTTATCGATTCGATTGATGCAATTTTTTATGCTTTGCCCTCGCCCGAAGAAATTATTACATACATAAACGATAACAAAGTTGTTTTTAATGCCAGTTTGATGCACAACTACAAAGAGGCAAAACTTTATGAGGGTTATGAAAAAAAGGCCATTGCATGTGGCGTATATTTTGCCGACTTGGCCTATATTTCGGCATTTAACAAATCCGATTTTTCGGGCGAATACCTGTCAACGATTGATTATCTTTTAAAAGAATTAAACATCAACCCCAACTTTACGAAAGAACAACAAAAAAGAATTATAAATGCGTCTGTAGTACCCGACTCAATATATGCCGTTTCGCGCGAATTGTACGACACCGTTATCAGTTACCTTCAGGAATACGATCAGGGAAAAACGTTATCCTTACTATCGGCTGGAGCTTTTGTGGAGAGTTTATATATAACCACAAGCTTACATAACGACTTTGACAAACAAAAAGAAGCCATAGACCGCATTGCCGAGCAAAAACTATTGTTTGAAGACATATTTACCATGGTTAATACCTACCAAACTGATGCGGCACTTAACGATTTAATCAATGATTTAAACGTACTCAAAAAATCATATGATGACCTAAATGTTAATTTTGGAGGTGGCGAAGCCAATTTGCAGCCCAATGGGACTTTGCACATCGAAAGTAAAAATGACATTACCTTATCCGAAGAAAATTATTTTATATTCTCCGATAATATAAAAGATTTCAGAACAAGGATGATTAGGCAGTAAAGAAGTTAGATAAAAGATGGTAGTTGTTAGCTAATAGCGAATGGCAGCTTAGAATTAACAATTCAATTTTAAAAAATAAAGCGTCATTTCCTTTAACTTATCAATGATATTAACTATATTCCAGTCCTTAGGAGTTGAATATAAATATAGTTAAAGTACAAACCCTGTCATCATTTTAAACCAATGAAGAAAAAATACTTCTGGATAATACTCATTGGCATCATCAGCTTTGCTGGAGCTTTAACCTATGCCAACGACTGCTCCAACACCTATAAAAAATGCAAATCGCCCGATAAATCGTACACGCTAAGTACCTCCTCCCGATCCATAAAATTGCGAAGGGGCAAAAAAGTGGCGGTAATGCTCAATGTTTTCGGTGGTAAGGAATATTTTTTCTCAACCTATTCAAAACCCAAAGTGGGTGTATTACAATTTAAAATTATCAGTCCAACAAACCATAAGGTATTGTACGATAATGCAGCCGAAGGTCTTTGCGACTCTAAAGTATTTAAGGTAGATAACACACAAAAACTCTTAATTGAAGTATCGGCACCCAATTGGCAAAGTGCAAACACGTACGAATGTGCAGGCTTTAAAATTGCTTATAAATAATTATTCTGCAACTAATTTATCATTGTCACGTATGATTACCCATGTGGAACAAGCGTCAAATAAACCATAAAGAAGAGCTGGATTTGAGTTTTGAAATTTTCAACTCATCCGATATGGCCTTTGTGGCCTATGATAAAAATGGAGTAATACATGCGGTAAACACCCAGCTTTGTTTATACGCCGAACTCAGTAAGAAAGAATTGGTGGGTAGCCAAATTAATGAAGTGCTCAACTTTTACGACAGTTCCAGCGGCAAAAAAATTCATTTCTCATCCCTTTCGCAACACGAACAAGCCAACATAAAAAACAAAGTAAAAAATAAGGTGAACTATTTTGCCTTCATATCCGAAAAAGGAGTTGAATACAAAGTATCGGTGCAATTAGATGAAGCACAGGACAGTAACACTGGATTTTCGGGCTATTTGTTAAGTATTAAAAACCAAACCAACCATTTCTCTTCCTACTCTGACAATGCGGATACGGAATATATGCTGTCACTGGCCACAAAAAACGGTAAAATTGCCAGTTGGAAATACGACCTTAGCACGCAGCAATTTAAAATAGACCCATTTTTTGAAACCATTATCGAAACCTCCAATACGGACACACAACACCTTGACCTATCGTGGCTGATCAATTACATCCATCCCTCGCAAAAAGAAAAAGCTGAAAAAGATTTTACCGATTTTATTAGTGGGAAGAATGCTACTTATGAATCAACCTTTAGAATTGAATTAGATACGGAAAAACATAAATGGATTTTAAGTACAGGCATTTTTTCGGAATGGGACATTGATGGCAACCCCGTAAGCATGGTAGGCTACTTTCAGGATGTTACCGAAAGTAAAAACCGAGAGATAAAAATTCTGAAGCAGCAATCTTTACTTAAGGCCACTATTGAATCGACAACCTCTGGCATTATTGTTATCAACAGCAACAATCAAGTGGTGCTTAAAAATAAAAATCTACACACATTATGGAAAATATCAGAAGACCGTCCTTTGCTGACAAAGGCTGATTTTGAATTTCTAATAAATGAAAAAACATGTAATAGTTGTTTGTTCCGACAATTAAAAAATGAAAAAGTAGATATAATCGACAACCAGGTAAACTCCGAAATTTTATTAAAAGATGGAAGGTATCTCGATTGCTTTTCGGGTCCTCAGATGATGGATGATAAAATTATAGGGCGCATTTGGAGTTTCAGGGATATTACAGTACGTAAAATATCGGAGATTGAACTCCATAGAGCCAAGGAACTAGCCGAAACAGCCAATAAAACAAAAAGCTCTTTCCTGGCCAATATGAGTCACGAAATACGTACACCATTAAATGCCATACTGGGTTTTTCGGAAATATTAGAGAAAAAAATATCGGACAAAAATTTGCTTAATTACCTTTCGTCCATAACTAAAAGTGGAAAAACACTATTAGCCTTGCTTAACGAGATATTGGACTTATCGAAAATTGAAGCGGGAAAACTAAAGCTACAGCTAACGGAAGTAAACATTAAAGATTTGATTACAGAAACCTGCAAAATATTTCAAGTGCAGGCTCAGGAAAAAGGTTTGGTATTTGAAACCATTGAAAAATATCCCACACCAAAAACTATATTAATCGATGATATACGCTTAAAACAAGTGCTTATCAACGTAATAGGTAATGCAATTAAATTTACATCCTCCGGCTTTATTCAGGTGACTTATCAAATAGATAAGTTAAGCGACAATTCAAACAGCCTGATGATATCTGTAAGCGATTCGGGTATTGGAATAGAAGCAGATCAATTGGATGTTATTTTTGACGACTTTAGGCAACGCGACGATCAGGACAATAGGTTGTTTGAGGGTACAGGGTTGGGTCTTGCTATTAGCAATAGGCTGGTTAACCTTATGGGCGGTCATATTCATGTAAAAAGCAAAAAAAATGAGGGTAGTATTTTTTCCATCAGAATACCCAACATTAGCATTGCAGATAGTGAAACCGAATTGCCCAAAGAAGTACAATTCGACACCAATAGAATTGAGTTTTATCCCTCCAAGATACTATTGGTGGACGACAGAGAGATGGATAGACAGGTAATAAAAGGGCTTTTAATACCTTATAAATTTGAAATGTATGAAGCCGAAAATGGAATGCAAGCTATTGAAATGGTAAAAGAAATTAAGCCCGACCTAATTATCATGGACATAAAAATGCCCGTTATGGGTGGACATGAAGCGTTGCATATATTAAAGTCGGATAGCAATTTAAAACACATTCCTGTTATTGCGCTCACCGCAACTTCCGATGTGAAAAATTTAAATGCTTTTTGTTTCTCCATATCTAAGCCAGTTGACCTAAGCGAATTGCTTATTGTTTTATCGTGGCATCTTAAACACAAAAAAACCAAACCTATAGCCAATAAGCATTTATCTATAAAATTCGAAATTAAGCCTCCGCACACCGAGGAAGCCATATACAATGAGATTAAACAATCGGTACTACCTTTAATACATGAGATAAAAGAACTGCACTCTTCATTAAAAATAAAGCAACTTATTAAAAATCTGGAGCATACCGCGCAGCAGTTCAATTTGGACTACCTAACAACTATAGCCGACGACATATCGCAAAATTCGAACAACTTTGATATTGAAGGAATTGACAAAAATTTAGATACAGTGCGTGAATTTTGTGAGATAATTGAGCGTGCGTGCTATAATAAAACCTTAAACGGAAATTAATTAAGATATTGTTTTCGACTTAACCATAGCAACATATTTTTTTTATACTTTTATAGCCTATAAATGTAGATATGAGTGACTTTTTAATAAAACTACTTATCCCATTTGCCGGGCTTCTTTCGTTTGCTATCACATTTTTTTCGATACCCACTATTTTGCGGGTTGCCGAGTCGAAGAATCTGTTTGCTGAACCCAATAAAAGAACGGTACATAAAACAAGGGTTCCTACCTTGGGCGGGTTAGCTATTTTTTTAAGTTTTTTATTTACCTACTCCCTTTTTTCCGACTGGTTTAGCTTTACGCAGATTCCATTTTTGATTCCTGCTTTGCTCATTATTTTTTCTATCGGTATTAAGGACGACATCATGATTACAGCACCCATGATAAAGTTATTTGGGCAAATCATGGCGGCTTTTATTATTGTTGGCTGGGGGGATCTTCGAATCACCTCTTTCCACGGATTTTTTGGGCTGGAACCCAATTACCTTGCAAGTATAACTATTACTGTGTTGCTTTTTGTTTTTATTTTAAACGGATTTAATTTAATCGATGGCATCGACGGTTTGGCCTCCATAACGGGTATGATTTCGATCACGTCTTTTTCTATTTGGTTCTATATTAATGGAAACTATCATATCCCGGTGTTTTCTGCAGCACTTATAGGTGCCTTATTGGCTTTTTCCTATTTCAATGTTTTTGCCAAACGGCAAAAAATATTTATGGGCGATACGGGCTCTCTCCTACTCGGATTTTTGTTGGCCGTTGTAGCTATTAAGTTTGCCGAGTTCAACAAACCCATCCATGCCATTGACCTGAAATACCAGATGACCTCGGCACCCGCTGTTGTATTGGGCGTTTTAATTGTTCCGGTAATTGATACCCTACGTGTTTTTATTTTTCGGCTATCCAGGGGCAACTCACCCTTTGCAGCCGATAAAAACCATATTCATCATCGAATGCTTACCCTCGGATTCACACATGTACAAATAACACTCATTATAGGCGCCATCAATGTTGGTTTTGTTGTGCTCGCTTTTAGTTTACGCAACCTGGGTACCCTCCGTTTATCGTTGCTAATTTTAGCATTAGGAATGAGCTGTGCATATCTGCCTGCTTTTTTTATTAGCCGCAAAAAAAAGAAGATACTACAATCGAAAAATAATTCTTAAACGGACACATGACTGCATTCTTTGGCGAATTTATTGCCCTGGCCACCGCATTTTGTTGGACAATTACTTCCATTGCCTTTGAATGGGCAGGTAAAAAAGTTGGTTCACTTCCACTTAACCTCATTCGGCTAGTACTAGCACTTATTTTTATCTCCATTTTCTCCTATTTTCGTTCAGGTTTATTTATTGCCTCCAATGCGTCGGCAGAAGCATGGGGCTGGCTAACATTGAGCGGCATTATAGGTTTTTTGATTGGCGATTTATTGCTATTTCAGGCCTTCGTGCTTATTGGTGCAAGGGTTTCCATGCTCATTATGGCCTTAACACCACCTATAGCTGCATTTTTTGGCTGGCTCATCCTCAACGAACACATGACAGCCAGCAACCTTATTGGCATGGCAGTTACCATATTAGGCATAGCAATGGTTATATTGGCCAAAGAAAAAAACCAGAAGACAGTGAAGATGCGATATCCCCTCAAGGGTATTTTAATGGCCTTTGGTGGAGCTGTAGGGCAAGGGTTGGGACTTGTAATTTCAAAACTGGGGATGAAGGATTATGACCCTTTTTTATCTACCCAAATAAGAATTATTGCCGGAATAATGGGTTATGTGGCTTTATTTTTTGTTTTAGGCAAGTGGAAGTCGGTGTTTATTGCTTTGCAGCACAAAAAAGCCATGACGGGTATTTCAGCAGGTGCCGTATTTGGTCCATTTTTGGGTGTATCGCTATCATTATTGGCCATTCAGCACACCACCACAGGTATTGTATCTACCATTATATCTATCGTGCCTGTTTTATTAATTATTCCCGCGATTGTTGTTTTTAAAGAAAAAATCACCCTAAAGGAAGTTGCTGGAGCCATGGTAGCGTTTGCTGGCGTGGTGATGTTTTTTGTATTTTGATTACCAGCATTAAGGCTCACAACCACCCCCTCTGTTTAAAACAGAATTTTAATTTTGAAGATGATTATCATACGGAGGCGGCTCTTCCCTTGCCTTTTTAAAGGAGGGGAGCTGCATGGGGCACAGATTTGATACCGGAAAGGTTAATTTCTTCGTCAAGAATTTGTGAAATGAACTTTTTCGCTTTATCGGGCAGTTTATTACCCATAAAATCAATTACCACATTGGTATCTAATAAGTATGTCTTTCCCATTCGTTACGCATTTGGCTTAGTTCTTTATGCAGTTCTTCAACTCTTTCTTTCGAAATACAGCCTGCGAAACGATTTGACGGCCTTTGATTATTCCTAGTAGTTTTGTCCTCAATAACCCTTAGAACATCCAACCTTTCCAAATTATGCAAGAAAGTTAACGCTATATCATTCTTTATTTCTACAGTTACCGTTTTCATCATTACATTATTTATTGCGAAATACACATAAAATCCGTCAAACCCAAGAAAAAAGCCACTGCTCAAATAATGAACAGTGGCTTTTTAATATAGAATTATTATTTACTTAGGCCATAATCAAATCCAACACTTTGGCATCGGCTGCAACCGTATCGCCAACGTTTACAAATATCTCGTTAACGGTACCTGCAAAGTCGCTGGTAATGCTGTTTTCCATTTTCATGGCTTCCAAAATAATCACCACCTGACCTTTTTTTATCTCATCGCCGGCACTCACCTGGATATCAAGTATTTTTCCGGGCATAGGCACGGTAACAGGCTTGGTTGGGCCTGTAGCTTTTTGAGTAATTGGCGCAGCCTTAGCCTCAGTTGTGCTTTTAGGAGCTTCGTCCACCACATCCATTATGGCTGCATCGGCAGGCACAGTATCACCTTCCTGAGCCATTAGGGTATTTACATAACCTGCAACATGCGAGTGAATGCTGTTTTCCATTTTCATGGCTTCTAACACGGCCACCGGCTGGTCTTTTTCTACTTTATCGCCTGGTTTAACCAAAAACTCTAAAATACGACCCGGCATTGGTACGGTAATTTTTTTACCAATTACCTTTTTTTCTGCCGCCTTGGGGGTTTCAACGGCCACAGACGCTGTGGCTTTAGGTGCGCTTGCTTTTTTTGCTTCCCATGCGGCTTTTTTAACTCCAGTTAAATAACCTTTAGCTACCAATGGAAACAATTCCAACAACAATTCTTCTTCTTCATTTTCGGCAAGCTTCACACCACCAAAATCTTCGAGCACAGGGTTGGGCTGCATTTTATACTTAGAAGTATCAAATGGACGCTCATCCTTATGACCACAAATTTGCTCTCTAAACTCGGGTTTAACGGGAATAGGTGTTTTACCATATTCACCTTTTACCAAACTAATAAACTGGTTGGATGTATTGCTGTACATTGGCAGTCCTTTTTTGGCATCCATTGCACAGTTTACTGCCTGTGCACCAACAATTTGACTGGTTGGCGTAACCAATGGAGGTAGTCCAGCATCCAAACGAACCTGAGGAATCAGTTTCATGGCATCTTCCAAAATATCTTCCGAGCTAAGTGCTTTAAGCTGAGCCACCATATTGGTATACATACCACCGGGGATCTGTGCATTTTTCACCAATTCGTTGGGTTTGGGGAATCCAAAATACTTTTCGATGGCATGACAGGCGCGTACCAACTCTTGCTCGTTATCTGCTTTAGCAGCTTTGATGGCATTGTCGAATTCAGCATCAATTTCGGCTGGCAAGGTATCTGTAATTGGGTTAAATGGTTTTGGGAAATGTTTACCCGCATCAACATCTGCTAACTCCTTACGAATTTCAAAAAGCTCCTTGTTAATTTTGGCTACTGCTTCCATATTTACATCCATCTCAACACCTAATTTTTTGGTGAAGATATAAATAAGCTCAATGGCTGGTGCAGCAGGTCCGCCAGCAAAGTTCCATATGTTTGTATCAATAATATCAACGCCGCTAACTACGGATGCCAATACTGCGGCCAAACCGTAACCGGGAGTACAATGCGTATGGAAATCGATAGGTACTTTAACCGCCTTTTTAAACGCCTTTATTAATTTCATAACGCGTGAAGGCGGAATAAGTCCACTCATATCTTTGATAGTGATCATATCGGCACCTAGCTTCTCGAGCTCTTTGGCCATATTCACAAAATATTCATCAGTAAAAACTGGCTTGGGAAGTGGCTTTCCTTTTAACAAGGCTTTGTAACGCGCTGCCTTTTTGTATTCCGGATCGATCGTGTAACAAACGGCACAATCCGCTATTCCGCCATGTGCTTTTACATATTTAATGGTCGATTTTACGTTATTGATGTCGTTAAGAGCATCAAAAATACGCATGATCCCTAAACCGGAGCTAA
Organism: Saccharicrinis sp.; assembly: GCA_024635585.1. Taxonomy (GTDB): domain Bacteria; phylum Bacteroidota; class Bacteroidia; order Bacteroidales; family Marinilabiliaceae; genus Saccharicrinis. The sequence continues at coordinate 30,413 of JAGXIP010000134.1, forward strand.
TGGCATTCTTACAGAAACCATCTATTATTTCATTGGTATATGGGGTATAACCAAATAGGTTTCTTCCACGCGACAATGCAGTGAGTTTGCTTACATCACCAATTTCATTTTTAATAGATTGCAAACGATTCCATGGATTTTCGTTTAGATAGCGCATCACTGAGTCGGGTACGGCGCCGCCCCAAACTTCCATGGCATAAAAGTTGGCATCCTTATAAAAAGGCAGAACGCGATCAATCTGTTCTTGACGCATCCTTGTTGCAAATAACGACTGCTGGCCGTCTCTGAGCGTTAGGTCTCTAATTAATAGTTTTTTTGACATGCTGTTGGTTTGCTACGGTTACTAATGAATTATTTTGCTACAAAAATAGGTAATACAACTTGATAAATATAGACATTAATCATAGTTTAAACCTATTATATAACATCATTTGCGATATTAAAGAAATTTTTCCGTAATATTACCATGCCATTTTATTTATTGCTTCCTACCTGAGTATTTTTAAGATGCCATTTTACTTTAATAAGTTATTTTCCCAAAAGGTTTCTGCCATTATAATATTTTATTTATAACATTTCATTGGCTTTTTTATAAAGATATTTTTTTTTGATAGCTTAACTATTTTTGATTTTTCTATTTTTGTGCCATATCACAGAAACTTATAAAACCATATGCAGCATTTTGATGTGATCGTTGTATTTGCCGTTTTGGCATTTATACTGATATCGTTATATAAAGAACTTTTGGGCGCTGCCTTTACTTTTTTAGTTGCAGTAATGGTGTTGGGCTTTTTTGGTGTACTTACTCCGGTTGAAATATTGGCTGGTTTTGCCAACGAGCAAATAGCTGTTATTATGATGCTGTTACTTTTAGGCGATGCTATCCGACAGATATCAGTCATAGAAATATTTTTTAGCCGCATTTTTCCCCGCACCAGCGGATACAAGGGCTTTCTTTCCCGCATCATGTTCTGGATAGGCGGTTTTTCGGCTTTTTTGAACAATACCCCACTCGTGGCTGTGATGATGCCCTACGTGCACAACTGGAGCAAACGAAATAATATAGCCCCATCAAAATTATTATTGCCCTTATCTTATGCTGCTATTTTAGGAGGATGCGTCACCTTAATAGGTACTTCTACCAACCTGATAGTAAACGGGATGGTAATCGACCAGGTCATATTCCCTGATATGGAGCCTCTCGGCATGTTCGATTTTTTTTGGGTAGGATTTCCTATGCTGATTATAGGTTTCTTATACCTATTCTTTTTTGCCGACAAACTTTTGCCTAATCGCAAAGCGATAACAAAAACCATTGTTGGAGCTGAAAGAAAATATTTGGTAGAAGCCGTAATTCGAAAAAAATCAAAACTTATTGGCAAAACAATTGATGAATCGGGTCTGGGTAGCGAGCAAGGTTTATTTTTGGCCGAAGTTGTTCGCGGAAATAAAACACTGCGCGCTTTTGGGAAAGAATTTTCACTAAAGCAAGGCGACCTATTGCGCTTTGCCGGCGAATCGGAAGAGATTGCCAACTTGCTTTCCGACGGTGGAGGTCTTACCTTACCATCAGTAGGTATGATGAGCAAATTAAAAAGGGCCGATGTATTGGAAATTGTTATCTCCCATAACTCATCGCTGATATCAAAATCGGTAGGCGAAGTAAATTTTAGGGGCAAATACGACTCAGTACTCCTTGCCATGCACCGCAATGGCGAAAGAGTGATCGGTAAGCTGGAAGAGGTTAAATTAAAGGCTGGCGACGTCATACTTTTATTGGCCGGTGATGCTTTTATGTCGCGCTCACAGGACGATATCGATTTTTATTTGATATCCAAGGTAAAAGAAGTGCGAAAACCGGAGCGCTACAAGGTATGGACACTCTTTGGTGGAACACTATTGGCCATATTTTTATCGGCCATTAATGTTATACCCCTGTTTATGGGTTTGTTAGTAGTGTTGGTGGTTATCAATATTTTAAAAGTGGTAAACGCCAAAGATTTACCCAAAAATATTGATTATAACTTGGCTGTTATCATTGCTCTTTCGCTAGCTTTAGGCACGGCAATGATTAAAACTGGTGTGGCCAATATGATAGCCGATGTAATGATATCTATATTTTTTCCGCTGGGTAGTGTGGCTGTTTTGGCATCCATTTACTTTGTCACCTCCATACTGGCGGCCTACATTACCAATAAAGCAGCTGTGGCCATTGTTTTTCCCATATCGTTAACCGCAGCCCATACTTTAGGTTTACCACCCCTACCCTTTGCGCTAGTTGTATCATTTGCGGCAGCTGCAAACTTTTTAACACCCATTGGTTACCAAACCAACCTGATGGTGTACGGCCCAGGAGGCTATAACTTTAAAGACTTTTTTAGGATTGGATGGCCGCTGACCTTAATATACATGGTGGTTACGGTAACTATTTTGAGTTGTATGTATTTTTAGACCTCTTAATTCATCGTATGCAACAGCACATAGGCCATGGAATGTAGAAATAGTCGGATTTGGTTTGCTTTGAAGTCATCGACCACTTGTTCTCCAATCTTGTACAGGTCGGTTTTACTAACCATATTTTCCAACCGACTCATGGTCGATTACAATCCAAAGTCATTGCCGGTTTTTGGCAGACTGCCAACGCACCTTATCATCAGGATGTATTCGTGCATGTCGTTGCAGTACTCACACTCCGCCGAAATTCGGAGCAAACTATTGGCAATCGATACATTATAGATACTATCCACATACCTACCATCTCTTTTGTCTGATATGCAAAAAAAAATGGCATTGGATCAAAAAAAAGAGAGGAAGAAAAGTAAATAATCAATTTTCTTACAAATCAAATTCCTATTTTTTTTATGAAACAGATTCCACAGGTTATGGTCGGATATAGGAAACTATTACTTGACCGTTTTCTGTATATTTCTACCCTTTCCCCTCTTCCTTCTTCACATACTTATCAATAACCACAGAAACAACTGCGTCGCCCGTCACATTCACAGATGTGCGCACCATATCCAAAATACGGTCAACTGGCAATATAATGGCTATCCAGGCAGGATTTAAACCTACAGAGTTTAGCACCACCATCAACATGACTATTCCGGCACTGGGTATGGCAGCAGAGCCTATACTGGCCAGAGTGGCTGTGAGCACCACCGTGAGTTGTTGCATCAAGCTTAGGTCTATCATGTGCATCTGCGCCAAAAAAAGCACAGCCACAGCTTGATACAAACTGGTGCCATCCATATTAATGGTAGCTCCGATAGGCAATACAAAGCCAGCCGTTTTTTTATCCACCCCTAAATTTTCCTCTACACATTCTAAGGTAACAGGCAATGTGGCCGCACTGCTACTGGTTGAAAATGCCAAGGCCTGCGCAGGGCTTATCCCCTTTATAAATCTGCCAAATTTGAATCCGGGCACTAGCATCCTAAGAAGTAAAGGATAAAGTACAAAGGCCATGAATACGAGTCCTATCAATACCGTGCCCGAATACCAGGTGAGACCTTTGAATATTTGAATAATTTTTGCCGGGTTGTCGCCAGCAATATCATTTACCACACCTGCCATGAGGGCGAATACGAAAAAAGGTGCTGCTTTCATAATAATATCCACCATCTTAATGAAAATATCCGAACAGCCTTCTACAAACGAGATAACCACTTTCCCTTTTTCCATGGGAACATAAAGCAACGATATGCCAAAGAAGATAGCGAAAAAAATAATTTGCAACATGGAGCCATTGCCAGCCAAAGCATTAAAAATATTTTCCGGCACCAAATCCACCAAGGCTTGCAAAGGTCCTTCTTTTGCGCTGGGCTTCAAGACTGGAACAGACTCCTTCTCTATCCGATTACTTTGGGAAAGCTTTGTTTTTACTATGTCCTGATACACGGAATCCTGGGCATAATGCACACCATCCTTTATTTTTATTTGCTCGTGCATGGCCCACAGTTCATAAGAAATGCGATTTTCGAGCCTAACCTGATCCGATAAAGATTTACCCGGCTCAATGGTATTTACTAATATCAAACCCACTGAAACAGACAGAATAGTGGTAACCAAGTACATACCCAAAGTACGAATACCCATCTTACCCAAATCCTTAGGGCTTCCTAAGCTCACTATTCCACTAATAACTGAAAATATAATCAGGGGAATAGCTATCAATTTTAGCAGATTGATAAAAATCTTACCAAAAGGATCGATCCAATCCCGGGTAAAATCCTGCCATCCCATCCAACCGGATAAAACTGCCCATGCTGCACCCAACAATATTCCGATGACTATTTGTACATATAATGGAATTTTCTTCATAGTTAGACTGAGAGATAAGAGATTATGAGATTTGGAGCGAAGCGACATCCCGCCACCTTAAATATAATTTGGGCGGGAAGTGGTTAGAGGCTAGAGAATTTGAGTTCTGAATGCTCTTCTATTAGCTATCAGTCACTAGCTATCTGCTATTAGCTACGAATACATTTTATTCATGTAAATCATATCTACCATTACGATGGCTGCCATAGCCTCAACGATGGGTACAGCGCGCGGTAGTACGCATGGATCGTGACGACCTTTTACTGTACTGGCAACCTCCTCACCTTGTTTGTTAACGGTTTGCTGTTCCTTTAAAATAGTGGCAATTGGTTTAAAGGCAACGTTCATATATACATCTTCGCCGTTTGTTATTCCACCTTGCACACCGCCCGATCTGTTTGTTCTGGTGCGCACCTTATCGCCATCCATATAAAACTCGTCGTTGTGTTCAGAGCCTTTCATATCGCATGCTTTCAAGCCTGATCCATAATCAAAGCCTTTAACGGCATTGATGCTTAACATGGCCTTGCCCATTTCGGCATGAAACTTATCGAAAACAGGCTCGCCTAAGCCCACTGGAACATTTTTTATAACGCAGGTAATCACCCCTCCCACCGAATCTTTATCCTGACGAATCTGATCGATATAATCTATCATCTGCTGCGCCACCTCTGCATCAGGGCACCTCACAATATTTTCCTCGGCTAAGGCCAAGTCCATCTCTTTGTACGATTTTTCTAATTTGATGGCACCTACTTGCGAGGTGTAGGCATTTATCTGCACCCCGTATTTTTTTAGTATCAGTTTAGCAACAGCACCGGCAACCACACGAGCAACTGTTTCGCGTGCCGAGGAACGGCCTCCACCACGATGATCGCGAATACCATATTTTTGCTGATAGGTATAATCGGCATGCGAAGGACGATAAACATCTTTTATGTTACCATAATCGTTGGAGCGTTGATCGGCATTCCATATTAAAAACCCCATGGGTGTTCCAGTGGCCTTACCATCCATAACGCCAGATAGTATTTCTACCTTGTCTTTCTCGTCGCGCGGAGTAGTAATAGCACTCTGTCCGGGACGGCGACGGTTAAGCTCACTTTGAATAAAATCCAAATCGATATCCGTTCCAGGCATAACACCCTCTATTACACCGCCTACAGCCTTTCCGTGCGACTCTCCAAATGAGGTCAGTTTATAAAAATTTCCGAATGTATTGCCTGACATATTTTTAGATTAAAAGATAAGAGATAATTAGATTTTAGATTATTAGGTCGATAGGTCGATAGGTTATTTGGTTGATTAGCTAGTAGCTTATTAATACATGATTCACAACCAAACCTCAAAAATAAAAAATAGATTGGTTAATGGAGCAGGTTTGATGCAAAGAACGCTTTGTTTTTTTCTCAAATGCAAAAAAGCCTGCTCTCCAAAAGAACAGGCTTTATATTTTTAGTGCTTCAATTGGCAAGGTATCTTTACTTTACCAACTTTCAACTTTTTAACTTTCAACTAAATTATTAGCAGCCACAACCACCAGAACCAGAGCCATCGGAACCACAAGATCCGCTTTCGCATCCTACTTGCTCTCCGCTTCCGCTTCCGCAACCACATCCTGAGCCACAACCACCGCCAACGACAGCCATCATTTCGGACTCACTGGCTTCGCGCACTTCCTTCACCGACCCTGCAAAATACAAGTCATCACCTGCCAAGGGGTGGTTAAAGTCCATGGTTACATTTTCGTCGTTTACATCCAGTACAATGCCATTCAAACGGTTTCCCTGTGCATCTTGCATAGGAACAATGTTACCTACTTTGATCAACTTTTCATCGATTTTTCCGTCAACCTCGAAAATATTTTTAGGTATTTCGACTTTCGCTTCAGGATTAATATCTCCATAGGCCTCATCAGAAGTCAATTTAAAGCTGAAGTTATCGCCCGTTTTTAGGCCTTCCAACTTTTCTTCGAACATTTGAAGCATACGTCCAGTACCAAAGATAAACTCTAATGGTTTTTCTTCGGGCGTTTCTTCTACTATCTCCCCTTCAAATCCTTTTAATCTTAACACGTACGAAACGGTTACGAACTTATTTCTTGAAATCTTCATATTTTTGTTTTTAAAAAATTCAGCTTTAATTAATTAAGGTGCAAAGAAACGGAGTTTTTTAGGAAATGCCAAAGTAATTATCAAAAAACCCACTCTCCCTTTTGCTATGTTTCTCCAAGTGTTAAACTATGTGTTTTAATCTATTGCATTCAAAAGGCTGTATTCCGTTGAATACTGCATCATTTGAGTGGCGTAAACCGTTGTATAATTTATCACCACATCTTTAATCTGATTGTCCTTATAAATAGGCACTAGGTTGGGGTTCAAGAATCCTGTAAATGGTGGAATATTCAATTTTCTGAAACGTTGTAACACCTCCTCGTGCAATTTCCGGTTTATATTAACACCAAAAGTCTCCACAATGTTTTGTGCCGATGCAAAATCACCTTCCGATTTTATCCGCTGTATTTCTGCAAGTAACTCGCCAAACAATATATGAAGCGCATCAAAATCATTTATCCTGAAAAAAGTCTTCCCGTTTTCAATCACTTTTTCAATCACTTTACCATTACCAGCTTCAAATACCCAAGCTGCAATCAGTTGTCGATTACGCATGTGTGCCTGCTCTATTTTATCGCCCAATTTAACGCGGGTAATCTGCGTTAAAAGTCCGTTGCGGATATAACCATTATAATGCGCTTTGGCTGCATCGAGGCTTGGCAAAAGTCCCAATTCAATCATTTTAGGGGTATACATAAAATACAGTCCGCATAAATCTGCACGTGCCTCTTCAATTACCGAACCATAATTTTTTAGGGCTTCTGAGCTTACCCCGGGCAACATTTTTCCTGAACCATGACCTACACACTCGTGCAAATGTGTATGAAGATTATCCGAAATAGCACCATATTTCTTTTCCAGTGCTATTTCCTCTTTCGATAATACAAATTCCTCAGCAAAACCTGTACTCAAGGATGCTTTGTGATGCGAATTGGAAATATTAATGAGGGTAACCGACTTGGAACCGTATTCCTCACGAATCCACTCGGCATTAGGAAGATTAATGCCCAACGGACTGGCCGGATAGCAATCGCCGCCAAGCATAACGGCATTTATGGCTTTTAAGGAAACGCCGGTTATCTTCTCTTTTTTAAATTTCGGATGTGTGGGCGAATTTTGTTCAAACCAATCGGCATAGTTGGCTATGATGGTTGCTTTACGAGTTTCCTCCACATCAATCCATTGGACCACGCCTTCCCAGGTGGCTTTTATGCCCAGCGGGTCGCCGTAGGTTTCGATAAAACCATTGATAAAATCAATATCGCCCTCAAGGTTAGATAACCATTTGATACAAAAATCGTCGAATAAATCCAGACGACCTGTTTGATAAAAAGCTATCAATAATTCGATAGTTTTTTTTTGTGCTGAATTTTCGGCATACAACAGCGCTTGTTTTAAATGTTGGTTGATTGCTGTTAAAGCCTTAGCATACAAACCCTTCTCGGAATACACCTGCTCCTTGATGGCTCCGTTATCCTTTATCAGTTTGCTGTTTAAGCCAAACGATAGTTTCTTATTTTCAGCGTTTTCTTTTTGTTTCCGATAAAATTCTTCTACTTCGTTTTGAGTAAGGTCTTCGTAAAAGTTATTAGCCGAACCTTGCACTAAATCAGTATCTGGGCTCATATTCACCCTTTTAGGCAGAAAATCAGCATCAAATATCAAGCGATGTAACAGTTGAATATTTTCCGAAGTAAGATGCTGCGGCGTGAGCTTACCCATACCGGGTTTAAGTTGCGCCATCCAACTTTGTAACGAATCCAGAGAGAACCCGGGCACAAACTTGTCGGTACTGTAATGGTGGTGAGGACCGCTGGCAAACCATATCTTTTTCAAGTAAACCACAAAACTGTCCCACTCCTCCCCTTCTTTATTTAAAAGATAAATGGCTTCCAACACATCGCGCAGCAATAAATTGTACTTTCCGTGCTGATGCCATAAAATATCCCTTCCAGCCAAAGTAGCTTGGCTTAAATGATAGATAAACAGTTTTTTGCTTAAATCAAGATGCTCAAAGCCTGGCACCTCAAAACGTAATATTTTTATATCGTCAAATTTATCTGCTAATATTTCCATTGGTAGTAATTAAATATTGTTCCCTTGCTGCACATCTGGTTTATTTGATAGCTTAGTTGTAGTCCATTTTAAACATAACTACTAATCATTAGTTCGTTCCAGGGTTAAAAACATCAATATCCTTGGTAAGCACCCATTTTTCCTTATCAAACACATAGGCATCGTACGAAAAATCCGGGCCGTAAAATCTTTTGTTTTCCGAGAACATGCTGCTGGGTGGTGCCAAGTGATCCAGCACAATCCTCTTTTTATTCTTATCGTAGCGAAGCATCATATTTGCAGTTGCACTATACTCAAAAATTAAACGTTTATATACATACCTGTCCTCCTGAAAAATACCATGTCCAAAGCGCACTTGCCCGTTTCCCACAACCATTAAAGGCTCTACAACTTTTTTCTGTGTCATCTCGTTATTGGGTTTGTATCCCAGTAACAAATAATAATTTTGTTTTCTTTTATCCTTCACTTCAACCATATCGTAATAAATAGCCCCATACCAACTTTTGTTTGTTAAAACCGAACGCTCGGGCGAACGAATCTTTTCGGTATTATCCTTTAAAATAGACACTTTAACATCATTTTTTGTTTTTACGAGTACGGCACCATAAAAATTATTGGTAGAATTTGGCAGTAACAGATTCCACGTACAAACCTTAACATTTCCATCCTCAGATTTTAATGTTGACATTCTTTTTATTCCTTCAAAATTATCACCGAATAGCTCGGGGTTATCCCAAAGTATTTGCATCCTGTCCAAAATAGAATCGTTAAGCGAAATGCGTTCCGCTTCGGTTTGCCGTTGCATCAAATCTTCGAACTGACAAATAACCGCCACATCGCAAAATTCCTTATAGGTTTTTTCTTCGGCTGTAAACGCAAAAGTTAAGGGGTACAAATCCAACTGCTCATGCTGTTGGCGGGAAAGGTGCAATTGCAGTTCGCCACTTCCTTTTTTTACATGGCTGCCTACCGTATCGTCAAAACCATGCAATACTTTACGTTTGTTTACATCGCCATAAAGCACAAACCAATCTACCCTGTAAATAATACCGTTTGCAAAAGTATTGAAGTAATACAAGCTATATTTCGAATCGCTTGAATTGGTTGTTTTTATGTACAAATCATCGTTAGAGCCAATGAATGTTCCGTTTAATTCGAGGTAGAGGGTAAACTCACTGGCAAATTCCGTTAGCTGGTACTCTTTTTCGTTGATATCTCCGAGCTCCGAAATGGATTTTGCCTTTTGAGCATACGACTCCAAATTATTTTGAGCGCCAGCCGATAATATACAGCCGAACATTAGCAGAAATAAAATCCTATATATGTACATTGTTATATATTTTAATATCTTTGTTTTTTAACTATTTATAATGGCGAAATTATGAAGATTTGGGAGAAAATAAAACAACAAAGCGTAAAGCGTATTTTATTGGGGGTACTATTGGGCGCCGTGGCCGGATATGCTTATTATTATTTTATAGGATGTAACTCCGGCACCTGCGCCATTACCTCCAACCCGATTAACAGTGTATTATATGGTTCATTTGCTGGATTGGTATTGGTTTTTAAGTAAGTTTTTAAGTTTGTGAGTTTAAAGTTTTGAGTTCCGGCCTAATTAAATTACTGGCGGCGGGATATTGCATTGCTCCGTTTGAGTTTTGCGGTTGAAATTCTCCAGTGCCTTCCCTATTTCTGGGCACATACCCAACTTTCCGTTTATTAGTGTGGTGGTGGTTATTACTCCCCGGAGGCATAATTTATCGTCGGACAGGCGGTAAATATCCTGATGAAAAATAAACTTAACGCCTTTATGCTCGCATCTTAATTTTACCACAAAAGCATCATTGCTCCGCAACGGATATTTGTACTGCATGTCGGCGCGTGCCACAACTGCCATGATGTTGCGTTGGAACAATTCGGCAAAATTAATTCCTATCGAATCCAGAAACTCGTGGCGTGTATGTTCTAGGTAGTTTTGATACACCGCATTATTCACCACCCCTTGCAGATCGCATTCGTAATCACGAACCTTAAATTCAAGTTCAAAGTCGTATGTAGTTTTGTTCATGTTTGTTAAATTTTTATCGGCCTCTAATAAAATGTTTGGAGGTAGGGTGATAATTAAAATTGAACCCCTTTAGGGTTCTGCTTTGTTACGCTATCAAACCACGGGTTTCACCCGTGGCTATTCAAATTAAATCTCCCGCTTTGGCGGGACAGGCTCTTCAGGATTTCCTTTTACATTTAAAAAGAACATTAAGATAATTATTTTTTTACGAAATGCTTTGCGCTCTTTGCGAGTTCCACTTATCCTACCAACACTGTCAAGTCCAATAACGCTAACAGTTCAGAGCTACTTTACGCTATACGCTTTACGCTCATCCCTCTCCGCTCATATCTCTATGCCTTTCGACGCTGTCAAGTCTATGGACGCTGTCAGGTCTGCGCTACCTTCTCTTTAATCAGCTCTACAAAATCATCAATATCTTCTTCTTGGGTATCGAAGGAGCACATCCATCGTACTTCGGATTTGTATTCGTCCCAAACATAAAAGAAAAATTTGTTTTGTAAGGGTTCAATTATATGTGGCGGAACAATGGCAAAAACGCCGTTACTTTCTACCGCTTGGGTAATTTGTATTTGCGGGATATCTTTTAGTTTGGCAGCCAACTTTTGAGCCATTTTATTGGCATGTTCTGCATTTTCCCGCCATAAATCATTCGTTAGCAAAGCCTCGAACTGAGCGGCAGTATAGCGCATTTTGGAGTGAAGCTGAGCAGTTTGCTTACGTATATATTTTATTGCCTCGGTATTATGGTTGAAAAATAAAACAGCCTCTCCATACATGAGTCCGTTTTTAGTGCCCCCAAAAGATAATACGTCCACGCCTGCATCTACTGTCATTTCTTTAAAGGTACAATTTAATGCCGCGGCAGCATTGGATATTCGGGCCCCGTCCATGTGTAAATACATGTTATGCTGATGTACATAATCCGCAATCACCTTTATTTCATCAATGGTATATAAGGTGCCTAACTCTGTAGCCTGCGTAATGCTCACCATTTTGGGTTGAGAGTGATGTTCAAATCCTATGCCGTGCATGTGAGCAGCTATATTTGCAACTGTAAGTTTGCCATTAGCCGTTTGTACTGGCAACAGTTTACATCCCGCATGTTTTTCAGGAGCGCCACACTCGTCCACGTTTATATGTGCCGTTTGCGGACAAATAACAGAATGATAAGAGCTAGTGAATGCCTGAATAGCAATAACATTGGCACCAGTACCGTTGTAAACAAAAAACACATCAGTTCCAGCACCAAATATTTCCCTAAACTTTTCTATCGTTCTATGCGTAACTTCATCGCCACCATAACCCACAGCATGACCATTGTTCACATTGGACAAAGCGGCAAGTACTTGTGAATGTACTCCTGAGTTGTTGTCGCTGGCAAAACCTCTTATTCTTCCCATATACTAAATTTTAAAAGCCCGAATTTGCAAAGAATAATTGAAAACTGACACCTCTTAACAACAAAAAAGCCGATACTTAACAGTACCGGCCTCCACAGTCAATCAAAACAAAACACGAATCTAACTATTCTGACAGGAAACTGTCATTCCTATTGTCTTTGATAAGAAAAGGACAAAGACAAGGCTCCCGAAGTTTTTGAAATTAAGGAATTTACTTTTGTAAATGACTGTTTCAAAAACGAGGGGAACGCAGTATTTGGTCTTTTCTTGCAACGACTAACTCTTACCTTCTATCCAATCCAATATTTCACTATCATTTGGTTTAGTACGGGGCGCTATTACCTTTACCAAATTACCCTGCTCGTCAATGAGGTATTTCTGAAAATTCCATTGTACTTTGCTGTCTTCCACCCCATTTTTTTCCTTTTGGGTGAGCCATTGATAAAGCGGCGCCATATCGTCGCCCTTAACTGATATTTTAGCCATCATAGGAAAGGTAACCCCATAATTTTGGGTACAAAACTCTCTTATTTCATCTGCGGAACCCGGTTCCTGGCCCATGAAGTTATTGGCTGGAAATCCAACTATTACAAATTTATCGCCTCCATATTTTTTGTAAATTGCCTCCAACTGTTCGTACTGTCCTGTCAATCCACATTTGGATGCAGTATTCACCACCATTACTTTTTTCCCTTTTAATGATGCCAGAGAAAAATCCTCCCCTTCGAGGGTTTTAACTTTAAAATCGTAAAAAGATTTTTGTGCATTTATGCTGCCCATCATTAATAATAGGGTAACAGCAATAAATATTGATTTAAAGACTTTCATTTTTATCGGTTTTAATACAAACAATAAACCCAAAAACAGCTAAAATGTTTAACTGAAACAAAAAAAAATACAACAGTATAGACATTACGCTTTTGGTGCTCATTGGCATTATGGCATTAGCATATGGCTTAACGACTTTGTCGTACACCATATACTAATAACTGCATACCTTTTCCTGCACGGCGCAGACAGGGTGCTATATTTATGAATTTTTTCCCGATTAAACTATATATTCCTATAACATAGCAGTAAGCTTACATTCCATATTCCTTACCATATTTCTCCACCACATAATCAATATCCTTATCTCCTCTACCGCTTAAATTAACCAATATGGATTTTTGAGGTTGCTCTTTAGCCAGCTTTAATGCATAAGCCACGGCATGAGCGCTTTCAAGTGCAGGAATAATTCCTTCCAAACGACTTAGTTCGTAAAAAGCATCAATGGCTTCTTTGTCGTTAATAATATCGTAATTTACTGAATTCATATCTTTAAGCATACTGTGCTCAGGTCCCACACCCGGGTAATCGAGCCCGCTGGCTACAGAATAAACAGGTGCCGGCTCGCCTTTTTCGTCTTGTAACATATAGCATTTAAAACCATGGATTAAACCCGGGGTGCCTAATTTCATGGTTGCAGCATGTTCGCCCAAATCTAAAGAGCGTCCCGCGGGTTCAACCCCATGTAGCTTACATTCTTCATCACTAAGAAATGCAGAGAATATTCCCATGGCATTACTTCCTCCGCCCACACAGGCAACAACATTGTCGGGCAGTTCACCGGTCATGTCCATAAACTGTTCGCGCGCTTCAATTCCTACTACACGCTGAAAATCGCGAACCATCATAGGAAACGGATGCGGTCCTACCACCGATCCTATGCAGTAAATTGTGTTTTCAGGGTCTTTGAGGTAGGCCTGAAATGCTGAGTCAACAGCTTCTTTCAAGGTTTTTAAGCCATGAGAAACAGGAACAACTTCTGCGCCCAATATTTTCATGCGCACAACATTTGGGTGCTGTTTTTGAATGTCGATTTCGCCCATGTGTATTTCGCACTCCAACCCAAAATAAGCGGCTGCCGTAGCCAAAGCCACTCCATGTTGACCTGCGCCGGTTTCTGCAATAAGCTTCTTTTTGCCAAGGTGTTTGGCAAGCAAGGCTTCGCCCATACAGTGATTAAGCTTATGGGCTCCCGAGTGGTTCAAATCCTCACGCTTTAAATAAATACGTCCTCCGTATTTTTCTGACAAACGAGCACAGTAATAAACGGGTGTTGGACGTCCTTGATAATGCTTACGAATACTGCGAAGTTCTTGAATGAAATTGTGCGATTTGCTTATGGTATGGTAAGCATCCGCTATTTTCTTCATTTCTACTTCCAATGACGGTGGAATAAAAGCACCACCATAGGCTTCGAAAAAACCTTCGCTATTCGGGTATTTTTTAAAATAATTACTCATGAAATTTTTTTTATAAATTAACACTGTAAATATTGAAAAAAAAATTCACTTATTTAGCCCAAATAATTTAAGAATTATTTCTACCTCCGGTAGCGACTAAGTTTGACTTCGTCGATTTTCAATTCACTAATAATTTTTTTCAAAAATTAAAGTTCAGCTATGTCGGGGTTAACCTTAACTTTATTCATACTTTCTAAAATTTATGAATAGTTCAGGTTAGAAACCGAACTGGAAATACCCAACATTATTGGAATCCAGCGCTTAAAATTTTTCTCTCCAATAATCAACTAAGCCAAACTTCATTATATTTCCATTATAAAAGGTATAAAACGCATCATCAGTTGTAGGACTTTTCTATCAAAAAACAAGATGCTTTTTCAGAATATAAATTCTCCACTATTAATAGTTGCTAAATTTCTTTACTTTTGAGCTTCATTAGAAAATAACGACGCCAAAAATAAAATAAACAAAATCGTATGAAGATCTCTATTGTTGGAACCGGATATGTTGGATTAGTTTCCGGAACATGTTTTGCCGATGTAGGCATAACCGTAACTTGTGTTGATATTAACGAAAAAAAAATCGACGCACTAAAAAAAGGTGTCATCCCTATTTATGAGCCAGGCTTAGAAGCGATGGTTCATAACAATATCGAAAAGGGCAGGTTACTATTCACTACCAGCTTAAAAGATTCTATAGATAACACGGATGTTGTTTTTATTGCCGTGGGAACTCCTCCAGGCGAAGACGGAAGCGCAGATTTAAAATATGTATTGGAAGTAGCCAGACAAATAGGTCGTAACATGGATCATTATATGGTGGTGGTAACAAAAAGTACCGTACCCATTGGTACGGCTAAAAAAGTTAAAGCCGCCATCACTGACGAGTTGGAGAAGCGAGGTGTTGAAATTGACTTTGACGTAGCCTCTAACCCTGAGTTTTTGAAAGAAGGCAATGCCATCCAGGATTTCCTGAAACCTGACCGCATCGTTGTTGGTACAGAATCCGAAAAAGCCCAAAAAATGATGAGCAGGCTCTACAAACCCTTTTTATTGAACGGCCACCCCATTATTTTTATGGATATACCATCGGCCGAAATGACCAAATATGCTGCTAATGCCATGTTGGCCACCAAAATTAGTTTTATGAACGATATGGCCAACCTGTGCGAGATTGTTGGTGCCGATATTTCTTCGGTGCGCGAAGGTATTGGTTCAGACTCGCGTATAGGTAATAAATTTATCTATGCCGGTGCTGGTTATGGCGGTTCATGTTTCCCCAAAGATGTAAAAGCAGTGATAAAAACTGCTGCCGACAATGGATATAAACTTAAGGTACTGCAGGCTGTGGAAGATGTGAACGATGCCCAAAAGCACATTATCGTTTCCAAAATTATCGAACACTTTGGAAGTAACTTAGGCAAATTAACATTTGCATTATGGGGACTTTCGTTTAAGCCCAAGACAGACGATATGCGCGAAGCACCCTCCTTGGTAATTATTGAGGAGCTGATGAAAATGGGCGCTAAAGTAAAAGCATACGATCCGGTAGCCATGGAAGAGGCCAAACATATATTAGGCGATAAGATAATTTATGGAGAGGATCCATACGATGTACTCATTGATGCGGATGCACTAATTGTAATTACCGAATGGTCCGAATTCCGCATACCTAACTTTAAGGTTATCGATAAATTGGTGAAAAACAAAGTTATATTTGATGGCAGAAACATTTACGACCCCAACGAGATAGTGGAAAATGGCTTTTCGTATTATAGCATCGGACGTAAGGCTAGGCATCCTTTAGTATAGTACTAAGTATTAAGATATGAGTATCAAGATATGAAAAAAAGAATATTAGTTACAGGTGGGGCGGGTTTTATTGGTTCGCATTTGTGTGAACGTTTGTTGCGCGAGGGTAACGAAGTTACTTGCTTGGATAATTACTTTACCGGAAGCAAACAAAACATTATTCACTTGATGGATAACCCCTACTTTGAATTGATACGCCACGATGTAACGCATCCGTATTATATCGAAGTGGACGAGATATACAATTTAGCTTGTCCTGCATCGCCAGTTCATTATCAGTTTAACCCCATTAAAACTATCAAAACATCGGTGATGGGTGCTATCAATATGCTGGGGTTGGCCAAACGAATAAAAGCAAAAATATTGCAGGCCTCCACATCCGAGGTTTACGGCGATCCAGAGATTCATCCACAAAAGGAAGATTACTGGGGCAACGTGAACCCCATAGGCATACGTTCCTGTTACGACGAAGGAAAGCGATGTGCCGAAAGCCTGTTCTTTAACTATCAGGCACAAAATAACGTGGATATTAAAGTAATCCGAATTTTTAACACCTACGGCCCGCGTATGCATCCCAACGATGGACGCGTGGTATCCAACTTTATTGTGCAAGCCTTAAAAGGCGAGGACATCACCATCTTTGGCGACGGAAAACAAACACGCAGTTTTCAGTATGTGGACGATTTGGTGGAAGGAATGATAAGAATGATGAATTCGAGAGATGGGTTCTATGGTCCCGTGAACATTGGTAATCCCAACGAATTTACCATGTTGGAGCTGGCTCAGCAAGTAATTGCGTTAACTGGCACAAAATCTAAACTGACCTTTATGCCTTTACCGACAGACGACCCCACCCAAAGACAACCAAACATTGAGTTAGCAAAAAAAGAGCTGGGCAACTGGTCGCCTAATATTCAGTTAGAGGAAGGCCTGGTAAAGACAATAGAATATTTCGACAAAGCATTAAATAAAAGACGATAGAAATTTAGATAAGAGACCATAGACTTATTTACAAGACTCTTAAAATTAAAATATGAAAGAAGTAACCCAGGATTCTGTGTACCGCCATAGCTTTATCGTGTTCGCATAAAGCTTTGCGCGAGTGTGATAGCTACTCTGCAGAGGAGCTATCAATTGAGAAGCAGAGGAGCAAACTCTGGGGCTAGTGATATATTTTAAATGGTTTTATTTTTTATAAATAGGCATGGCATTCATGCCGTGTAGCATTTCTAATGTCAATCGGTTTCCTGTCCGGCGAAAGACGGGTAACCGAAACATAAAATTGAAACATGTCGAAAAATGAATTATTTATTAGCCTAAATATAGGCTTTAACATTTTTATGAAATTCTATAAATCAAACGTATATTAATTTTAATATATTTATCTGCTGACCTCTAAATATTATCTAAGAGATCAGTATCAATCATATAAAAATACGGTTATGGCAAATTACAAAGGAATAATTTTAGCAGGCGGATCGGGTACCAGACTGTACCCTATTACCCAAAGCATCTCAAAACAGATTATACCGGTATATAACAAACCGATGATTTACTATCCACTATCGGTAATAATGCTCTCGGGAATCCGCGAAATATTGATTATTTCTACCCCTCACGATTTGCCTTTATACAAAAATTTATTTGGCGATGGTAGTCAACTGGGAATTTCCTTAAGCTATGCTGAACAACCCAGCCCCGATGGACTGGCTCAAGCTTTTATTATTGGCGAAGAGTTTATTGGCGATGACAATGTTTGTTTAATATTGGGCGACAATATTTTTTATGGATTTGAATTGCCCAAACTATTGGCCAAAACGGTGGAGAACAACGTGGGAGCTACAGTTTTTGGTTATTATGTAACCGATCCGCAACGATATGGGGTAGCTGAGTTCGACAAGAATAAGAATGTAATAAGTTTGGAAGAGAAACCCGAGAAGCCAAAATCAAATTATGCGGTTACAGGACTGTATTTTTACGATAACTCGGTAGTGGAAAAAGCCAAAGGACTCAAGCCATCTAAACGAGGCGAACTTGAAATTACAGATTTAAACAAATTATATCTACACGAAGATCGCCTTAAAGTCAATTTGATGAGCCGTGGTATGGCTTGGCTCGATACTGGCACGCACGACAGCATGTTGGAAGCTTCTAACTTTATTGCCACAATCGAACGCCGCCAAGGACTCATGGTTTCGTGTATCGAAGAAATAGCCTTTAACATGGGCTACATAGATAAAGAACAATTGCTAAAATTGGCCAAGCCACTCGAAAAAAATGAGTATGGTGCTTATCTCAAGCTAATTGCCAAATAGTGGTTAAAACGTCAAAGACAAGGCTTTTGAAATCATGAAAATAAGAGACTTTACTGCGGTAAATGACTGTTTTCAAGATGAGAATAACGAAGTATTTGGTGTTTTTTTATAACCACTCACAAACAACCGATATCTAATAGATGCACTAATATAGTGTATCATAAATTCATATTATAAAATCATCACCCTAAATATAATGGAAGTTAGGAAAACAGGTATTCCCGATTTGTTGGTCATTAAACCGCAAAAATTTACCGATGCCAGGGGCTTTTTTTTAGAATCGTATAATAAAGAACGGTTTATGAGCCATGGTATCAAAAACGATTTTTTACAGGATAACTATTCATCCTCACAATATGGTGTAATACGGGGCTTACATTATCAGTTGGCACCCTATTCCCAAGCCAAATTGGTGCAGGTGCTCAAAGGAAAAATACTGGATGTGGTGGTTGATTTACGAAATGATTCGCCTACCTTTGGTAAAAGCTTTTGTCAGGAACTATCGGAGGAAAATGGCTTGCAACTGATGGTACCTCGAGGATTTGCCCATGGTTTTTCAGTGCTAAGTCCCGAAGTGCTGTTTAGTTACAAATGCGATAATCTGTATCATAAAGCTGCCGAAAGAGGAATTAGATTCAATGATCCGCACTTGGCTATATCATGGGGTGTGCCACCAAACGATACCATCGTTTCGGATAAAGACTTGATACATCCCCTATTTAAAGATGCCGAGTATAATTTTTAACGCTTCAAATAAAATGACTAAAATATTAGTAACAGGTGCAAACGGTCAGTTGGGTCAAAGTATCCGTTCAGTTTATAGCGAATACAATAATTTTGAAATAGTATTTACCGATGTTGAGGAGCTCGATATCTGCAACCTTCAACAGTTAATTGAATTCACAAAAAAAACCAACATAGATTATTTGATTAACTGTGCAGCCTATACCGCAGTTGACAAAGCGGAACACGAACAGGTAATGGCCAGGAAGCTAAACGCTGATGCAGTAAAAAATATTGGAATTGCTGCCAATGAAAACAACTTTAAAGTAATCCATGTTTCCACCGATTACGTTTTTGATGGAAAAACATATAAGCCATACCCCGAAAATGCGCTTGCAGTGCCTGAATCCTTTTACGGACAAACAAAACTGCTGGGCGAAAAATATTTGATGGAAACTCAACCCGAATCCATAATAATACGTACGGCCTGGTTATACTCGGAGTTTGGTAATAATTTTGTAAAAACAATGATCAAGCTGGGAGTGGAAAAAGATGAGCTTGGAATAGTAGCCGATCAAGTGGGATCGCCTACTTATGCCGTTGATTTGGCCAATGCTATTTTAACCATCATAAGCAAGGTGCAAAACGACACAAAAGCATTTATACCTGGCATTTATCATTATAGTAACGAGGGCGTTTGTAGTTGGTACGATTTTACAATACGCATTCATCAAACCATGAGGATTAGTTGTAAGATAGTACCCATCGAATCAAAAGATTACCCCACTGCCGCTCCTCGACCTTTTTACAGTGTGTTGAATAAAGGCAAAATAAAAACAAACTACAAACTGAACATCCCCCATTGGGGAGCAAGCCTTGAAAAGTGCTTGACAATATTAAAAGAAAACCCGCTTACCAATAGATAAGAAATTAGAAACCTAAATATAACTAAAATGAAAAACCAAGAACTTTTGACGTTGGTAACAAAAAAAGCCAATCAATGGTTGGAAGGAAATTACGACCAGGAAACTAAAAAACAGGTTGCCGCACTTTTAAAAAACGAAGACACAACCGACCTGATAGATGCATTTTACAAAGATTTGGAATTTGGTACAGGAGGACTTAGAGGTATTATGGGTCCAGGTACCAACCGCATTAATATTTATACTGTGGGCGCTGCAACGCAAGGGCTGGCCAATTACTTAAACCAGCAGTTTAGCAACTTGCCTGAGATAAAAGTTTGTATTGGCCACGACTGTCGTAACAACAGTAAGGAATACGCCCAAATATCAGCCGACATTCTATCTGCTAATGGCATTAAAGCCTTATTGTTTGATGACTTAAGGCCTACCCCCGAAGTATCGTTTGTAATACGCGAGCGAGGATGCCAAAGCGGTATTATCATTACTGCTTCGCATAACCCCAAAGAGTACAACGGGTACAAAGCGTATTGGAACGATGGTGGCCAGCTAATAAGCCCACACGATACCAACGTGATTGATGAAGTGCAGAAAATTAAATCGATTGACGAAATTAAATTTGAGGGCAACAAGGAATTAATAGAAGTTTTGGGTGACGCCATGGACCAAAAATATTTGGACGTTGTAAAATCCATTTCGCTGGACACAGGAGCTATTAAACGAAACCACGACCTGAAGATTATATACACACCCATACACGGAACTGGAGTTAAGCTGATACCCGCCTCTTTAAAAAAATACGGTTTTACCAATATCATCAATATCCCGGAACAGGATGTGGTGAGTGGCGATTTTCCTACAGTAATTTCACCCA
>JAGXIP010000135.1 GCA_024635585.1 Saccharicrinis sp.
CTATGGATGCATATGAAAAAATAATTGAAAGAGATAAAGAACTTGGAAAATGGTTTATTGAAATCAAACCAGAAAAATGTAAAAAATTAATCATGCCAAGTTTATGGTAAAACTGGAATTATTAATTTTAAATCCCCTTAATAATATTTCATGTGTTTCTCCACTTTTTTCCTATTTGATTTCTCTTTTATAAAGATTTTATTTAAAAATAAGGTTGCCATAATAATCAGTTCGTTATTCAACGATTGGAATATTCGGTGGAAATAAAGATATTTTACCCACTCAAACCTACTCGGGCAACCTTATTTTAAATGTTATTGAACAGTAATCTCGAAAATTTTACTGTAATTGTATCTTCGATAATCGTTATCAGTGCACGCACCAATTCTAACTTAGTAAGTTTTTCCTGATGTCAATCCGTCAATTACATCTGTGAATGACTAGTTTAATATGCTTTCATCTGGTATCTTATTTACAGTTTTTATTTCTTTCTATCCTGCCAATTTATTACACCCACACGTGCAGCCCATTCTTCATATTTCTTTATCATTTTACGTGTCATCTCCGGGTAAACAGAAATAAGATTATTTAACTCTGAACGATCTTTTTCAATATCATACAATTCCCATTCAGGGCTTTTTGCAACCAGTTTCCATTTTCCATCCCGAAAACCCCTGTTTCCATGATGTTCCCATCCTATGGGGTTATGTTTAAATGTAGTGTTATCAAAAACAGGACTTAAACTTTGCCCTTCGGCAGGGATAATGCGGTTACCCCAATAAGTTGTTGGATAATCCGATCCGGAAACATCTACACATGTTGCCATCAAATCAATGAGGTGCCCAACCTGATTTGTTATCCTGTTTGGTAATTTTATACCTGCCGGCCAATTAGCTATTAATGGTGTTGAAATCCCTCCTTCATGTATAAAATGCTTGTACATGCGAAACGGCGTATTACTTACATTTGCCCATTCAGTGGAATAACTCATATATGTATCTTCCGGCCCGGGGAAGCGCGTTACGTCATTCCCTGGTTTGTAAGGAGTACCATCTTTCAAATAGTACGGCACATGCAGAGACCGCTTCCATTCTTCTGTTAGTACTTCTGCACACCCCCCGTTATCTGCCAAAAACAATATCAATGTATTATTTAATTGTCCTGTCTCTTCCAATGCATTTATCACTCTTCCAATACCCTGATCCATCCGGTCAACCATTGCAGCATATACTTCCATGCAAGCAGCCCACCAATCCTTGTTGTCTGCATTTTTCCAGGCTGGTATGTTAGGATCCCTGTCGCTTAGTCTCCAAATAGGATTAATAATGCCCATATTCACCATTCTTGCCATCCGTTCCTCACGCGTCTTGTCCCAACCCTTATCATATTTACCTTTGTATTTTGCTATATCTTCCGGTAAAGCATGAAGTGGCCAGTGAGGTGCGGTATAAGCAATGTAACAAAAGAACGGTTTATCTTCATCGTTTTTTGCATGATCCCTGATGAATTTACCAGCATGATCACTAATTGCATCTGTATAATAAAACCCCTCTTCTGCTTCAACCGGTGTATTATTTCGGGTTAGCGTGGAAGGATTGTAATAACTCCCTGCACCGTGAATCGTTCCAAAAAACTCATCAAATCCCCTTTGCAAAGGCCAGTTGAGCTTGGACGTATATATTTTCTCATCTTCTGATAACCACGTCCTCCAGCGATCAACATGTTTGGTAACATGCCATTTCCCCGACATATATGTTTTGTAGCCACTGCTTTGCAAAACTTCCGCTATGGTAACGCACTGATTGCTTAAATCGCCCCGATACGATGGCTCACCCTGATCGTTTGTCATGTTGCCCATGCCGGCCTGATGAGGATATAATCCCGTTAGCAGGGAAGCGCGGGTAGGGCAACAACGGGCAGCATTATAAAACTGTGTAAACCTTACGCCGCCTTTTGCCAGATTATCAAGATTTGGCGTTGAAATTTCACCTCCGTAGCAACCAATATCAGAAAATCCCATATCATCGGCCAGGATAATAATAATATTTGGTTTTTCATTTGCCAACATACATGCAGAAATTGAAAACAATAGTATAAATGACTTTATTCTTGCTAATACATTCATGATAATATAAATAATTTTAAATCTTAAATTTCACTTTATAACAATCAGAAAGGCTTAATTCTGCCAATGGCCTAAGAACTCGTATTTTAATTTATTCTTGTCCTTTTTTATGCTCTGCGGACCATGCTAGTTTCCCGTAATTAATTATAACCAGGGCTTTGAGCAAAATCTCCAGGATTACTAACTCTATCAATTTGAGTTTGTGGTATAGGTCTTAATAAGTGAAATGGTTGAATGTTAACTGCAGCATCAGGATTATATAATTTTACGTATTCCAACAATTTTCCTGTTCGTTTTAAATCATACCATCTGTGCATTTCACCAGCCAGCTCTCTTGCCCTTTCATCCAGTATAAAATCCAAATTAATATCTGCTGCTGTTATTTCCATCTCTTGCTCTTTTCCTTCAACAGCAGCTCTTCGTCTAATTATGTTTATATAATTTGCTGCTATTTCATTTTTATCTTGTTGAAAAGCTGCCTCTGCCGCTATTAAATACATTTCTCCCAATCTTAATATTGTGACATCCTTTGTTCCACGCTGATCAAAAGGAGCATTTCTCCATGGGTCATAATATTTTGTCAATGAAGGCCACCACCTTCTTAGGCCACCACCAATCTCCAAACTTTCATAAGACATATTCCCAACCCAGTTGTCATTAAAATCTATATACCAATAAGGAGCAATCGCTTGGATATCATCTGGTACCGGCCATGGTACTATGTATATAGCAGTATCACCTGGATTTACTATATGTCCGTTAATCTTAGCAGTTGTGTTAGCAAGCCATAGAGTTTTAAAAGAACCATTCCAACGAGCATCTTTATCGTAATTAAAAAGTTTTATTAATTTATTGGTTGGCGAAAATCTGTTGTGCCCCCTCCCATATTCAAGAGAAGCATCAATAGCCGGATTATAAAAATAATGAGCAACAAATTGTACATGCGCTATATTATTTTGTGAACTAATTCTTACATCGGTTGAGTACTGCCGCTAATATTACCTCACTATTGACTTGATTATTAATATCCCATAAATCCTTATAAGGTTTGACCAAAGCAAAATCATAATTATTAATAACATTGGCTGCGTGTTTTTCAGCAAGAGACCAATTTCCTAAAGATAACTGAACCCGTGCCAATAATGCTTCAGCAGCAGGCTTGGTTACTCTGCCCCATTCTTCTGTTGTTGGAGGTAAATTATCAATTGCAAACTGTAAATCAGGGACAATACCCTCTTCATAAATTTGAGCTATAGGTGTTCTATAGGCCTCTGACTCAACTCCCACTGTTTCTTCAAGAGTAAAGTGCACATCGCCATATTGTTGAACTAAATGAAAATAAAAAAGAGCTCTAAGGAAGCGAGCTTCACCGACAATTTCAGCAAGCCTGTTTAAATTCCCCTCACTTATATTTTCAGATCTTTGAATAACTGCATTGCATTGATTAATACCTTCGTAAAAATTATCCCAAATACGTGTAATTAAATTATTTGAACCTAACAGATTTGCTGAATACAAGCCAAGATCTGGAAGATTCGTAATTCCGCCAAAGCCAAGTGTCCAAATATCTGTTCCGGGCAAGGTCATAAAGAAAGCAGCTTCGCTACCATAGAAACCTCTTAATTTGGAATAAGCTGATTTTACTCCGTTATCTAATCCTTCTAAGGTTGTATAATAATCGTCAGCCGTAACAGTACTTTTCGGTTGTTCTATAAGAAAATCTTCACAGGAGCTAACTGTAAATATTAAGCATGTTATTAATAATACTTTAAATAAATTTTTCATTACAATTCATTTTAAAAATTAACATTTATTCCAAAAATAATACTTGATAATGTTAATGGATTTGCTCCACCTACATTTTGAGTTCCTGTCTCAGGATCAACTATTTTATATTCTGAGAATGTAAGCCAATCAGGATTATCTATGGCAGAATATAACCTAACAGATTCCAATCCTATTCCTACCCTATTCATAAATTCTTTGTCAAATGTATATCCTAAATTTATATTTTTTATTTTAACAAATGAGGCATCAAAATATTGGACGGCTTCATAAAAATATGGTCTTCGTTCTGCAATGGGCAATGGAATTTCATTACTTGGGTTATCAGGAGTCCAATAATTTAGATTGATACTACCATGTCTTCCTTGCCAAGAATTTCCGCCTAAATTGTGAAATGAACTTCTTAACATTTGTCCTTGTCTTGCATAAACAAATATAGATAAGTCAAATCCCTTGTAACTAAATCGATTGGTTATTCCACCACTCCATTTTGGGGTAGTTGAACCAAGTATTGTTTTATCATCTTGATCAATTTTACCATCTGGTTGTTTGGTTAGGTTTCCATTTTCATCCCTGCCATTTACATCAGCAATTTTAATATCTCCGGGAGCCAAACCATACAACGCTGCTTCATCAGCTTCGTCTTTTTGCCAAATGCCCAACTGTTTAAAATCATAAAATACATTTATTGGCTGACCAATAAACCATTGATTTCCTACATCATCGTTTGTATTGTCAATTAATGACACAATTTCTTCTTTATTTGTAAAAAACGTTAAGTCGGCATTCCAATTAAACCCATCATTAGCATTTTGAATAATGTATGCTGTTGCAGAGACCTCAAGACCTCTGTTTCGAGTACTACCGATATTTTGCAATACTGAATTGTAGCCTGAGGTTATTGGTAAAAATCTGTTCAAAAGTAGGTTCGAAGTTTTAGTATCATATAGTTCAATTGCACCAGCAACTCTGCTGTCAAACAAAGTAAAATCCAGTCCAATATTTAATGATTTGGAAATTTCCCATTCCAAGTCAGGATTTGAAATGATATCCAAAGCGTATCCAAATGCCGGAGCATCTCCAAATGCGTAATCAGTTAATGCTAATCCGCCCTTTGTTTGATACGGACTAATAGCCGTGTTGCCAACTTCACCATAACCTACTCTTAATTTCAAAAAATTCACGTTGTTACTATTAAAAAAACTTTCTTCAGAGACGATCCAACCTAAGGCTGTCGATGGGAAGAATGACCATTTATTTCCTTCTGCAAGTCTGGAAGAGCCATCAGCTCTGCCCGAAACTGTTAAAAGGTATTTGTCTTTATACTTGTAATTTATTCTACCCATATAAGATAATAATGCCCATTCCGATAAAAAACTGTTAACACTTAAAATATCGTTTGCACTTCCTAAATTGTAAAATTTAGCATCTTCTACAGGTAAATTCTGAACACTAGAACCTGAAGTTTCTAATCTGCTTGTTTGTGAGCTGAAAAGTCCTAAGATATTCAAAGAATGATCTCCATAAATTTCATCAAATGTCAGGATATTTTCTAATGTATTTATATTATCTACCCTATTACTAACTGAAGCACTATTAGTGCCTTCCCCTAATAAAATTCCTGTGTATTCCCCCCTTCTGGATGATCTTAGATCAGGGCCATAGTTTATTCTATAGGATAGGCTCTCAAATAATTTATATTCAGCAAATATTCCGGCAAATATTCTTTGCCCTCTTAATTCATCTATATATTGACTTGGATCTAAATTATATAACGGATTAATTTGTTCTACGCGTGGGTTTGGATATGGAATTAATTCACCATTCTCATTATATGGAAATGCTAATGGCGAAGTATCTATCAACCTGGTATAAAATGAACTGGCCATTACATTTTGGGTCGATTTCGTACCAACAGCACTTAATCCAATCGTTAAATTTTTCGTTGCCTTAGCCTCAATGTTTGCTCTAAAAGAAATTTTTGAATAATCACTGCTGTTTGTAACAATACCCTCCTCATCAAAATAAGAACCTGAAACATAATATTTAATTTTATCAGTTCCACCACTAACCGATATTTGGTGTTGATGCAACAGTCCGTTTCCGTATCCAATATCGAACCAGTCAGGATTCTGTCCACTTTGTAAATTTGGAACTGAAGTTAAAATTTCCTCGTCCTGACTGGTATCATTACGATTCAGTCCATTTGCAACTCTGACGTATTCTGCAAATTCTTGAGGATTCATAGGGTCAATATTTTCAAAAGCTTTTTTGATAGAATAACTTCCTGAATAGTTTATTTTCGCATCGCCCTTTTTTCCACTTTTTGTGGTAACGAGGATTACACCATTTGCACCTCTAGAGCCATATATTGCAACGGCACTTGCATCCTTTAAAACCTCTATTGCTTCAATATCATTAGGGTTGAAATCATTAATTCCCACATTGGTAGGAATACCGTCAATGACAAACAGTGGTTCATTACTGGCTGTGATTGATCTATTCCCTCGAATCGTAATTTTAAAATCACTGCCTGGAATGCCACTTTCGCTTATAATATCAACACCTGCTAATTTACCCTGTGCTTGCTGCATTATATTTCCGGAATTTGATTTTCCTAAATCCTTAGACGACACGCTTGATACTGCTCCGGTAATATCGCTTTTTTTCATAGTTCCATAACCAATGGCCACCACTTCCTCAATCCCAATTGCATCCACTGCCATATCAACATTAATAGTGGTTTGGTCTCCAACCGGAATTTCCTGTGGCAACATACCAACAAATGAGAATACCAGTGTTGCATCTTCAAGAATACCTGAAAGAGTGTATTCCCCGTCACCATTAGTTACTGTACCCTGAGTAGTGCCTTTTATAACCACAGTTACACCGGGTAGAGGCTGGCCGGAATCATCAGTTACTTTTCCCGTAACTGCTTTTTGTTGTGCGGCAGTTTCTGTTGGAAAAGTAAAGTTCTCCCCTTTATCAAGAAGTGCAATTTGTCGTCCATACACTTCATATTTTATCCCCGTGCCTTCGAAGAGATCGTCAAGGATATCGAACACTTTTTTGTTTTTTTGGGAGATGGATGCGGTTTGCTCTACATCGACATTGCTGCTGTAGAAAAACTTAAACTCGCTTTGGTTTTCAATTTTTGAAAGGATACTTTTAATTGTCGCGTTTTCAGCGTCGAGGGTGAGCCTGGTAGTTTGTGCGTAACTATCGGCAGCGAAACCTCCAAGTACCGTGATACAAATCAGAAAGATTGTTAGTTTCATTTTTGTTAGCATTTCATATACCGCCGGACTTATACCGGGGTATAACCAATTTTTTTTCATAATTTTGTTTTTTGGTTTATTACTCGAAACAGTATTTTAATCAAAATTCTTAAAGGGGCGGAACTGCAATTTCTGCCTCTTTTTTGTTTTTAAGGGAAAGGGTAATTTATTTCATAGGCGATAAGTTTTTTTAATTTGTTAGTGATTAGTTATTAATTATTAATGTTCAATGTTGTTTGTACGTAATTTTAATCGTTCGGTTTTTTTCGTTGTAAAAATAATCAATTGGGGCGGTAACTTTTAGCAATTGCAGCACCTCACTGAATGATTCCATTTCGAGGGTACCATTGTAACGGATTTCTGTCAACCGTTTGTCCCCGGACAATTCGATTTTCACATTATACCAGCGTTCGAGGCGTTTGGCCACGGACGGCAACTGTTCGTCCCTGAAGATGAGTTTTCCGTCTTTCCATGAAGTAAACAATTCGGTTTCAACATCGCCAACATTAATTACATTGCCCGAAATATTGGCTTGTTGCCCGGGCTGCAGGGTAACCTCATTGTTGTTGTTTTTCCCTTTCACTTTTACGGACCCTTCAACCAGGGTGGCCTGGAATCCTTCATTTGCGAAAGCTTTGACATCGAACGAGGTACCCTGCACTTCCACTC
>JAGXIP010000136.1 GCA_024635585.1 Saccharicrinis sp.
CAAACCAATTGCTCCGTGACACGATTTGCAATGCTTGGAATAGAGCATTTTACCTACGCGTTCCAACGATGCATCGTCGGCGTGTGGGTTTTTCATTGTTTTGTATTTGGCTGGGATGTCCCATTCTGGTCCGTATTTCTTATCTTGCGAGCCAGCAAAGGCCATTAAAATCAATGCTGCAAAAACAGCTGCCAAAGGGTATGTCAAAAAAATAAATTTACTTTTTTTCATAACTATTTATTTTAAAATTAAACTTTAAAAATTCCAAAGCCTGGTAATAGTCATGCCAATTGCCAGACCATTATCTAACCAGTCGTTTTGGTTGTACATCATAATATCTTGCGGTATAATTCCGTCGGCACTGCCAACATAAATCTGAAATGCATGTGTGCTGGTCGAAAATTCTACTCCGCATGAAACATTTGGCTGGGGATGCGTATTCCAATTTGATTGTTCTGAAATGTCTTTTATTTTCAAAGGATGGTCGTAATTAAACATAAACGAACCTTGTGGTGAAAATTTTACCCGACCGTTGAGATGTAATCCAACCATATCGTGGTTGTAATCCCACCCAACCATGTTGTAATGCGTAAAACTAACTGCCGCTTGTAACGACAACCAGTGGGTGAATTTTCTTCCGACTATCAGTTGCGAAAAATAGGCCAATCTGTCGTTAAATGCAATATCCTCTTCTTCAGCAGTACCTTTAGAGTCTACTACTTTTTCAGAGCCAAATACACTTTTATTACGTCCGTCAATGGCCATTGAACCGTACAAAGCAACGGCCACCGGAAAGGTATTCTCACGGGTCTGTTCAAAAATAGTCCATTTAGCCGATAAATCGGTGTACATGTTTTTTTTGGTAGCACCCACACCTATTTGCAAATTGTGTATAGGCACGTAATTCAATCCCAATCTGATATTAGCACCTGGCGAATAAATCCCGAACAAATCGGAAACACCATTGTCCATGGTACCAAATTTATGCTGAATGGCAAACTCTAACGTCCCTTCTACAGGAATTACCGTAGTTTGGTTGTCTATTAAATAACCGCTTTCGAATGGTGACCTGACGGGTTTGTCAACTTCTTTTTCGACGTCTTGCCCGAACAGTACAAAACTGAAAGTGGTAGTTAGAAACAACAGTATATACTTTTTCATTTATAATCCTTTTATGGCATTAGTTGTTTTTTGCACCTTGCGAAATCCAACCCAAAACAAGGGCTGCTTGTGCCGCAGTATACTTTTTAGTATGCGAACCACTTGGATTGGGAACAGTATAAATTTTGCTGTCTTCCGGTGTAGCAGCGTTTATGTATCTTACACTGTTCAGTGAATTGTATGCTTGTCCAGTAGTTAAATTAGGTGTTTGCCCACCTGTTTTGTGACATGATGTGCAATTATTTCCATTGTTAAAAATAGGTGCTATGTCCGTCACAAAACTTACTTGTTGCGCATTCGGATCCGTTGGATCAATGACTGGGATATTTTCGGGCACTATAAAGTTGTATTCACATGCCGTAAATAAGAACATCAACATAACCAAACCGAATAAATTTTTGAAAATCTTCATGTTGCTCTTTATATTGTTGTTTGTATTTAATAAAGTATTAAAAAAGACTTCGTTTTAGAAGTCCTTTTTCTTAAAAAAACAAAGTGTTTTCCCAACGGTGAAGATGCTTACAGCCCTAATTTTTGCTTTGCGTGAGCTATTAACTTTTCTGTATAATCAGGGTTGTGAACTCCGGCACTACCATCGTAATGAATGATTTTATAATTCCAGTAGGCCTCAAATACGTCTTTGTGATACATCCCAACCACGGCATCATGGTTTTCATCCAAAATACCTTTAACGACCAATGCTTGAGCTATAGCCTCTTCGGCATTATTTGTTGCTGTTTGAACCCCGCCAATATCAAAGTTGGTAGCACTTGAGTGGCATGTTTTACATGAAGCTACGCTTGCAAGCATGGTGTGACCACCATTGGTTTTTCCCGATTCGGCCTCTCCCATGTGGCAACCCACGCATCCTGCATTTTTGTGTGCACCCATTACTTTGCCAGCTTCATCGGCATAACCCCCAACACCAAAAATATTATTGGTCATGGTTGTATAATGCGGGCTAGCATGTGTGCTCGACAGATAAACGCTATCTGCGTGAACAGAAAAAGCAAAGGAACCGTCTTTGTTCCAAACTGAATCCACATCTGCATATAAATTGCCGTTTGCCCTCGATTGATGGCAACTTGCACATGTGTTTGAACTGCCTTCAAAGTCAAAAACTGTTACTCCATCGGCTTTTGACAAAACAGGAGCCATTGCACGCATTGGGGCACTGATGCCTTCTTCCAAGCTTCGGTGGTCGCCATGGCATGTAGCACAGGTTATTTTTGATGCAAAATTTAAATTTGAACTGGGATCATATCCCATGGCGTGAGCTGTAAACCCTTCGCTAGAGTGACATTCCATGCAGCCCGTGCGGACACCGGCATAACCTAACTCGAAGCCTGGGTTTCCATGACCCGATGCTGCATACTGCGTTCTGACGGCATCGACATTTGCCTGGCTGTGACATGCTAAGCATGATTGATTCCCATCTATACCGTTTGTGCCATCGGCACCGGCTGCCCCCACTGGACCCTCTTTGGTACATGATGTGACAATGAACGCACCGACAAAACCAAAAAGTATAAGTTTAAAAAATGTATTGTACTTCATAACGTAAATAGATTTTATTTCCGGTTTAAAAGTACTTCAAAATATGTTTGGTGAAACTAGAATAACGATGATATTTATGATGGCAAGGTTTGATATATATCGCGCTCTTAATTGATTTTAAATAACTAACTTATTGATTTATGTCAATTGTTAGCCATTTTTGCTAATAGAAAGAAGTGAGTCTTCGTCCAATATTTCGATGGTATTTTGCTGGGTTTTAATGAGTTTAGAGTTTTTGAATTGATGTAAAATGCGAACAAGGCTCTCTTTGGTCATGTTAGACATTTCAGATAAATCTTGTCTAGTAAGCTTAGTGGTAAAAGGGTTTTGTTTGTATATTTCCTTTCGCAGGTAAAGCAATGTGTCGGCAACACGACCAGGCATGTATTTTTGTGTGAGGTTGACCATTTTTGTCAAAAGGTAATTGTTTTGCTTGGCGTGGTTACGAAGCAAGTCAATGGCAAAACTATTGTTTTCGGCAAAGAGTTTTGTAAGTACTGATGCGTCTATCAAACAGCAATTTACGTCTGATAAAGCAGAAATGGTGAAGTGTTGCACATTGCCGTTGAACAATCCGCCACCTGAGATAAAATCGCCATTTCCTGCAATTTTCACCACTAGATTTTTACCCTTTTCACCTTCAACATATACTTTTGCAAAACCTGATTTCATGCATACCACAAAGGTTGACGTTGTATTTTGTTTGATAATTGTTTCGCCTGCTTTGTAACAAATTTGTTGTTTTCCGTTGACTAAAAATTCCAATTCTTTGCTTTCGAGCTGCTGAAATATATTTGCTTCGCCTTCGTTAAAGCAAGTTTTGACACAACAATTTTTAGTTTTTGTACAATCTTCGCATTCCTTGCCCGTAGTTCTATTCTCCATATTTTTCTTAAAATAAACTTAAGTACTTACTCCGCTCATTGAACTGTACCATATACGCCAAGCAGCCAAATTTTAAAACTCTATAAAATAATGACTTTTGGTGTAATCTCTGTCTATTGCGATTTTGATTGTTCACAAAGATATAAAAACGGATAAATAAGGCAATACTAATGAATAATTAAACAAAATAATAAGCCATTATATTTATAGGTGAAAACACGTTAATACAACATATTTTTAAATTGATGATTGATGGGTGTCTTACCTTATAAAAACCACTTAGTTTCGAATACGAAAAAAATAGAATCGGCATCTTACCATAACGTCACTGTTGTAATTAATGTTCTACCACCTTGGGGGTAGCTACGAATAGATTGCTCTCTTTTGGCGAGGATAGGAAGGGTTTCTTCTTTTTCTCACAACGAATTGCGCTGTGTAAACCTTGAAATGTTTTTTACGGCGCCTGTTTTTTTGTTTTCAACAAAATCGGCTAGGGTTTTGCCCATCTCTTTAAAGTCAGTTGAAATGGTTGAAATTCCGTTGGCCACCACCTCTTTTAGTGCGGAATCATTAATGGATATTACCCCTATATCTTCACCAATCTTTAATCCCAAATCCCAGCTCCTTTTCACCAGGTTAATAAGCATGCGGTCGGTGGGTAAAATATACACTTCTCCTTTAATGATAGGTTTGTTTTTAATCTGGTCGTACACTTCATGCTTTACTTTTTTATCGCTACAAAAACGCTTAAAGCCAGTCAAAAAACCTTCAGGTTCTTTGCCTCCTGGGTAGGCCAATATTACTTTGATATATTTTTTTAATAAAGGATGAGCTACGCTGAGCCCATTGTACATGTCCTCGTCAAAGGATTGATAAATAACAGGGTAAGCTTGCAATTCATCAATCATCCTATCCAGTATATAGACTTTATCGTTGGGTAACATCTCAATAATTGGTAGGATTCCACTTAAATTAGCAGGCATAATAACATAAACCGAATATTTTCCGGCTCTTTCTTTAATTAGTGACGAAAAAACGTGGATATCGAAATGATGAAAATAAATATCCACCTGGGTATCGTCTGGCAGGTTATCGATAAATGCGTTGTACAGCTCCTCCTTAAAGGTGTTGAGTTCGTCAAAAACCAACAAAATCTTTTTTACAATACCTACATTCTCGCTTTCCACAAAGTAGCCTTTTCCTGGTGTTGCAGCTAATATACCCCTGGTTTTTAGTTCGTTGAATGCAAGTATCACGGTGTCGCGTGATAGATGAAACTCATTGGCAATTTCGTTAATGGAAGGTATTTTGTCGCCCTTTTTAATTACCCCGTCAGTTATAGCATTGATGATGGATTGAATAATCTGACGGTATTTCGCCTGTTTGTGTTCCGACGATATTTTGATGATTTTTTTTATCATTTATCTATAAATTCCTACTGGTGTATACCAGTATGTAAAAATAGATATTTTATTTTCACGTGCAAACAAAGTGTCAAGGCTGTGGGAAATTGTGCTTAAACTATTATCCCGCCAAGGATTCAATACTTAACAAGGGTTTGGAATGCCAATTATAGATTTTTTACCAATAAATAAAAGAGAATCTTCTGTTTCAAATTCCTGATAACTGGCCAGTTCCAAGATGGAGAAGTAATTGAAAAAAAATGTTTCTATGATGGCTCAGTATGATTATTTACAAACACCACATTAAAGTTTCCGTTCCGTTTCCTTTCCAAAACGAATGGTATATTATCCCATCGGAATAAATTTTTCAACAGTGCGCTTTTTTTTATAAAAACTACGTTCCATTATTAAATGATTATTTGCCACAGTTTGGGCACGAAAATAACTACCCCTATTATAAAAGCTATCATTGCCCCCCAAAGAACCGCTCCGGCAGCCAAGTCCTTTATGTTTTTTATCCGCACATCTTTTTGGGGATACACAAAATCACACAGGTTTTCGATGGCCGAGTTCACCAACTCCAAAGATACCACTATAGTAATGCATAAGAGCACAGCCAGCCATTCTGTGGTGCTGATATTCAACGCAAACCCAAGAACAATAGCCAAAATAGCAGCAACTAAATGTATTTTTGCATTGTGTTCTTCTCTAAAAAAAAGGTTCAATCCGTTAAAAGCGTGTACAAAGCTTTGCACTCTTTTTTTATTGGAGAATTTAACCGATTTCTTCATATCTTAATGATTATAATACAAATGTGACATAAAAAAATGAAAGATATTATAAACGAAAAAATGAAATGTACACTTTTTTAAATTGAAATGTACAAAAATAATAATTTTAGTGATGCAAAAAGGGAGCCTATTGGCTCCCTTTTTTATGTCGTGGATGTTTGGTATTCCGGGCTTTCATAACCGCCG
>JAGXIP010000137.1 GCA_024635585.1 Saccharicrinis sp.
GTAACCGTCGTAAAATTATGTGGTCGCCTGGTTGTGGAACCATTAGCGAAATAAACAAAGCGCAAGAGCTGGGTGCTGAAGTTGTAAAAATGTTCCCTGCATCCGAAGTAGGTGGACCATCATTTGTAAAAGCTGTAAAAGCACCCATGCCTTGGACCGACATTATGCCTACCGGCGGAGTTGACACCTCCAAAGACAACCTAAAACAATGGTTCGATGCAGGAGTAACGTGTGTAGGAATGGGATCTGCTTTGTTCCCAAAAGATATTATGGCCAACAAAGATTGGAACGCCCTAACCCAAATGGTTAAGGAATTGATAAACAACATTAAAGAAGTTAGAAAGTGAGAAAAAAGTAGCAAGTAGCAATTAGCAAGACAAAAGGAGGTGGGTTTTTTCCTCTGAATTTATCTTGATACTTATATCTTGATACTCGATACTATAATCTTAATACTAAAAGAAATGACAAACTTAAATTTAAAAGATAAAGTAGCCGTAATCACAGGTGGTGGCGGTGTATTGTGTTCAACAATGGCCAAAGCACTTGCATCGCAAGGTGTAAAAACAGCCATCCTGGATTTGAATCTTGAGGCTGCACAAAAAGTAGCAGAAGAAATTATTACAGAATATGGAATTCTTTCCGTAGGAATTTCGGCCAATGTGCTTGATAAAAACTCGCTAGAAGAGGCCAGAAGTGCAATCCATGATAAATTGGGTACCGTTGATTATCTGGTAAACGGTGCCGGAGGAAATGCTGCATCGGCAACCACTAAAGTAGAATTTTTAACTGACAAAGAGTTGGACAATTTGGATGATACCTTTTTTGGTTTGCAATTAGAGGGTTTTGATAAGGTTTTTGCACTCAACTTTCAAGGAACATTGCTTCCTTCAATGGTTTTCGCAAAGGATATGTTGGGTAAAAAACAAGGTTCTATCATCAACGTCTCATCAATGAATGCCTTTACCCCATTGACCAAAATTCCTGCTTATTCAGCAGCAAAAGCAGCCGTCAATAACTTTACACAATGGTTGGCCGTGCACTTTGCCAAAACTGGTATTCGAGTAAATGCCATCGCCCCAGGTTTTTTACTAACCAATCAAAACCGATTTTTATTGGTTGACGAAAAAACAGGCGAAGCAACCGCTCGTGGTGAAAAAATCATTCGTAACACGCCCATGGAACGCTATGGCGAACCCGAAGAATTATGCGGAACAATGCTTTATTTGTTATCCGACTGGAGCAACTTTATCACCGGGATCGTAGTACCTGTAGATGGTGGATTCAGTGCATACTCGGGAGTGTAAGCCAGTTATCAGTAAACAGTTGGAGTGAAGTGACATCCCGTCACCTTATTAAAATTTAATTTTGACGGGAAAGCAGTTTTCAGTAAACAGTATTTTAGCCGCGAAAAACGGCATATCCAATAATCTAATTGGGGTGAGTTACCAAACAAACTTACCCTGAAGGGGTAAAACTTGAATAGACCCGGGTTTCAACCCGGGGAAAGGACGCATACAAATCCGACGCACCACAGTTCTCGTGACATATATGCAACAACTTTGCGTCGGAACATGGCACACAACATCCCTCAACGACCTTTTTTCGTTGTTTTTTGTAACCAGTTTATATTATAGTGCACCTCAAATTAGATAAAAATAAGCAGTAAATAGTGGCTAAAAGCCTCAAAAAAATTACAATAAAACAAAAAAAACATATTATATGGCAATGGAACAAACATGGCGCTGGTATGGCCCAACAGACCCAGTAACACTGGCCGACATACGTCAGGCGGGAGCTACAGGAATTGTAACTGCCCTGCATGAGGTGCCTATTGGCGAAGTGTGGACAGAAGAGGCTATCGCCGAGCGTAAAAAGCATATCGAAATTGACGAATCTGTATTTCCTCCAAAATCCAGAGGTTTAAATTGGAGCGTGATAGAAAGCATTCCTGTACACGAAGATATTAAACAGGGATTACCAACACGCGACAAGTGGATAGAAAAATACAAACAGAGCATACGTAACGTGGGCAAAGTGGGCATACCTGTTTTAACCTACAACTGGATGCCTGTGGTGGACTGGACACGTACCAACCTGGAGATGGAACTCGCGGATGGAGCTAAAGCACTACAGTTTGACATGAGCGAATATATTGCTTTCGACCTTTATATGCTGGAGCGCGAGGGAGCTATAAAAGATTACACACCCCAACAAATTGAAGCAGCCAAAAGGAAATTTGAATCCATGGATGCCCAAAAAAGATATATTCTCGAGAAAAATATCATTGCTGGTTTACCCGGTGGACAAGAAGGATACTCAATAAAAGAATTCAAAGAGCGTCTGTCTGCCTATAAAAATATAGGACCCGATGCGTATCGTGAAAACCTAAAGTACTTTCTGTTACAGATTGTGCCCGTAGCCATTGAATCGGGAGTGCGTTTAGCCATACATCCTGATGATCCACCGGTTTCACTTTTTGGTTTACCTCGTGTAGTAAGCACCGAGACCGATTTGCAGTTTATTATTAATGTAGTAGATAGCATCTATAACGGACTTTGTGTGTGCACCGGCTCATTGGGTGTGCGCCCCGATAACGACCTACCTGGCATTATTACCCGTTTGGGCGAGAAGATTAATTTTTTACATTTGCGCAGTACCCAACGCGATGGTGATGGTAGTTTTCACGAGGCCGGTCACCTGCAAGGTAATGTTGACATGTACAATGTAATTGTTGCCGTTTTAAAGGAACAACAAAAGCGTTCTGCCGCCAATCGTATCGATATTGAAATACCTATGCGTGCCGATCATGGACACACCATACTGGACGATTTGCGTAAAAAAACAAATCCCGGTTACTCGGCACTTGGATTGCTACGCGGACAGGCTGAATTAAGAGGCTTGGAATTAGGCATCGAACGGAGTGGAGTTATATTTCAATAGTTAATGGCTAATTATTAGTTTTGTTAAAGTAAATATTCATCGTAAATGAAATAACTATGTCTATCCAACTTAAAAAAGATTGTAAATATGCGCTGCTTGTGGCCACTAGCATGGGTATCCGTATAACACCCACGAATGGGCAGCCCGTTCATTCAAGCGACACCTACAAAATGTACGCTACCAGTGCCGAAACCAACGTTGCAAGTATCGCATCGTACTTGGGCTTGCCGGTAAAAGTGCTTACTTCGTTTGTAAAAGGTAGTCCCATTGCACAGTTTATCAAAAGTAACCTAAAGTCACGTCATATGGATTACGAAGGACCCGAAGTGGAACAAGGTGATCCATGGGGCTATCGTCATCAAATAAACATTGCCGACAGTGGTTATGGCTCGCGCGGACCACGCGTGTGGAACGACCGTGCCGGTGAAGTAGGCCGCACCTTAAATGTGAAAGATTTTGATTTGGAAAGGATTTTTAAAGAGGAAGGCGTACAGATTGTTCATTTGTCAGGACTAATTGCAGCCCTATCTCCCGAATCGAGTAACTTTTGTTTACAAATTGCCAGAACAGCCAAAAAATACGGAACCCGTATTTCTTTCGATTTAAACCACAGGGCATCGTTTTGGAAAAATAGAGAAGACGAACTACATGCAATATTTACTGAAATAGCATCTGTTTCAGATATTTTAATTGGAAACGAGGAAGATTTTCAGCTTTGCTTAAATATTAAAGGCCCCGAAGCCGGTGGAAAAGGTATAGAAAGTAAAATTGAAGGCTTTAAAGGAATGATAAAAACCGTAAAGGAAACATTCCCTAACGCTTCTGTTTTTGCTACAACACTACGTGAAGTAATTAGTGTAAACGAACATTTATGGGGAGCCATTGTGCTTACCGGCGATGAATGGCAAGTAGTTAAACCACGTCCAATCCATGTGCTTGATCGAATAGGCGGTGGCGATGGTTTTGTGGGAGGCTTGCTTTATTCTATCCTAAAAGGTTGGGAAGCCGCTAAGTGGCCACAGTTTGCATGGGCCACAGGCGCCATGGCTACTACCTTTTTAACCGATTACGCACAGCCTACCGACGAGGATATGGTATGGAGTATTTGGGAAGGTAATGCTCGTGTAACCCGATAAATATTCTTTGCAATAAAGCGTCAAATGCTGCGTTCCTCTTGTTTTTGCAACAGTCATTTACAAAAAGTAAACTCCTTGGTTTCAAAAACTTCGAGAGCCTTGCCTTTGACGCTTTCTTATCATAGAATGAAAAAGGTTGTTTTATAACAACCTCTCAAAAGTTAATTAGTCTTTTTAATATCACTTATAAAAATCTACCACTTATGATTTATTACGAGAGAGGCGGAATAAACGAAACTTTAAGCAAGCAGGACCTG
Source organism: Saccharicrinis sp. (assembly GCA_024635585.1). Classification (GTDB taxonomy): domain Bacteria; phylum Bacteroidota; class Bacteroidia; order Bacteroidales; family Marinilabiliaceae; genus Saccharicrinis. The sequence continues at coordinate 4,334 of JAGXIP010000137.1, forward strand.
GAAGAAGGCGTAAACATTGCCTTAAAAAAATTAGGTGATAGAAAAAAAGTGCTTATCATTCCACCAGATATCACGCGGTTTCATTCAAGAGCCGGTGAACTGACCACCTTTTCCTATAACTTTTATCGCGATAAAGTAAGTGATGTTTTACCTGCATTGGGCACACACGTAGCCATGACCCAAGAGGAAAAAGCAACGATGTTCCAAGGTGTGCCCGACAATCTTTTTAGGGTACACGACTGGCGCAACCAGGTAGTTACCTTGGGCATCGTATCGTCTGATAAAATAAAAGAGCTCACCAATGGCGCTTTAGATTATGAATGGCCAGCACAGGTTAACAGGTTGCTAATTGAAGGTGGACACGACCTTATTTTATCCATAGGACAGGTTGTGCCCCACGAGGTAATTGGCATGGCCAACTACAACAAAAATATTTTGGTGGGCACGGGCGGTTCCGAAGGAATCAACAAAAGCCATTTCGTAGGTGCGGTTCATGGCATGGAAAACGTGATGGGTAGAGCCAACAATCCAGTTCGTGAGCTTCTAAACTATGCTTCGGAGCAGTTTACCGCTCATTTACCCATTGTGTATATGCACACAGTTATTGGTCGCGACAAAAAAACGGAAAAGCTTGTAACACGTGGCCTGTTTATTGGCGACGATTATTCGGTATTTACCAAAGCAGCCGAGTTATCGTTACAGGTAAACTTTACCATGATGGAAAAACCAATCAAAAAAGCGGTGGTTTATCTCGATCCATCTGAATTTAAGAGTACATGGCTCGGCAACAAAAGTGTTTATCGTACCCGCATGGCCATGGCCGATGAAGGCGAATTGATTGTACTAGCCCCTGGGTTAAAAGAGTTTGGCGAGGATAAAGAAATAGACCGTTTGATACGTAAATATGGCTACCGAGGCACCCCACATACCTTAAAAATGTTGAAAGAAAATCCGGAACTAGCAGATAACTTGGGCGCAGCAGCTCACTTAATTCACGGAAGCTCCGAAGATAGATTTAGCATTACCTACTGCCCGGGAAACCTTACGCAGCAAGAGATTGAATCTGTCAACTTTAAATATGCAGATCTGGAAACCATGCTTAAAAAATATGATCCCGAAAAATTAAAGGAAGGCTATAATACCCTTCCGGATGGCGAAGAAATATACTTTATTTCTAATCCTGCCGTTGGATTATGGGCATATAAAGAGCGTTTTAAGGATTAAAAAAGTAAGATGATGTACAATAATCAAATCTCCCTTTTATTCCATTAATTTCATAGATAAAACCATAGCAAATACTATATTTGTTCAAAATACAAACGATTGCACAAAACACGCAAAACTATTTTACGATGCAAATAAAATTAACATTTCCGGTATTGTTGCTTGTCGTACTCTTTTTTATTGGAGGATGTAAAACAGACAATGAAACAACCACCCTAAAGCTGGCTCACGGACTTGATCCCTCCCACCCTGTGCATAAGGCTATGGTATTTATGGCCAACAAACTGGAAGAAAATTCCAATGGGAAAATGAAATTGGAAATTTATCCCAGTGGACAATTGGGAGGCGAACAAGAATGTGTAGAACTTTTACAAATAGGCAGCTTGGCCATTACAAAAGTATCGGCTGCTGTATTGGAAAGCTTTACCCCAAACTACCAGGTATTAGGTCTACCCTATATTTTCCGTTCTAGAGATCATGCTTTTAAGGTGCTTGATGGTGAGATAGGAAAAGAGTTCCTGAACTCCACCGAACAATTTAACATTAAAGGTTTGTGTTTTTACGACGCCGGTTTTAGGAGTTTTTACACTATTAACACAGCTATTAACACCCCCGACGACCTAGCCGGTTTAAAAATAAGGGTGATGAA
>JAGXIP010000138.1 GCA_024635585.1 Saccharicrinis sp.
TACAATTTCTGATTCTTTTACTGATGCATTTTCACGTAGTTTAAAATCAGTAATTTTTTGGGCAAAAACCGTTGGATATGCAAAAAGAAGTATTGCAGACAACAAAAAGAATGTTTTGGATTTTTGAATAAGTTTCATGCTATGTATGGTTTAGTTTGTTTAAAACAATTCAAAGAAATATACCAGGTTTTAATCATTAAAGGGTTCAACATACCTGATTATCGGAACCCCAAAATGCTGCATTTTGCAATTCAGCTGAAATTCATTTTTTATTAGCCTAATAAATATAAAGAAAAAAAGGCCGCCACTCTGCCGGGCGGCCTTTTTTATTTTCCTTAAAATAAAATTAGAAATTATTAACATTACCGGTATCCCACCACAAACGGGTGCTGATAAGGTCAGGTCCACCAAGTTTGGTTGTAGCATCTGCAACTCCATCTTTATTATTGTTTCGTTCTGAATTAGGCCAAATCCATCTTTTTAAGAAGTCATCCGCAGCAATAACCCCATAATCAGCACTACTGTCGTTTTTAGTGTTATATGGCAATTTAGGATATCCTGTTCTACGATGGTCAGCCCATACCTCATTCGCATTTGAAAAACCATTCAGGTACTTTTGCGTAATAATTTTTTCAAGTTTACGTTCGTTACTATCGGCATCGTCCCATGCAACAGTTATATCAGAACGCGAAGTAAAATTATTCTTCGGTTCTTTAGGATCTACATAGTTGATAGGTTTGCTCGTATTGTCAGCAAGGTAAGCATCTACACCACCTGCACCCCAGTCGGCAAAAGATGCTCTTACACCTTCTTCGTAGTTGGTTTTTGCATCTCCTGCACCGGCCCAACCCCTAAGCGCAGCCTCGGCTTTCAGATGGAGAACTTCTGAATAAGTAAAAGACCTTCTGGAAGTAACTGATTTAAATGATTCATTAATGGTAGAATATGTCAGTCTCTGATCTTTTGCATCTAAAAAAGCCCCACTGTGAATTCCTTTGTATGGCCAGTCAGGATGATCACTGACAAGACTCATATTCGCTGCAGCAACAGGAGCAAAAAAACTTTTAATCCTGTTATCCTTTAGGCCAACCCCAAAAGATTCCATTCCTGATCCCATACGTGTATCGCCCCACTCAAAACAAATTACATTCATCGGAATTTTTCCTCCATAGAGTGAAACGTTAAAGTTATCACCATTTGATGAAATTAATCCGGCTGGATCACTCATGGCTTTTTCTCCCTGTGTTTTTGCAAGGGCCGGGGCAACCTTCGAAATCCTAATGGCCAAACGTAAGCGTAATGAGTTAACCAGTTTACTCCATTTTGCCATGTCTCCATTGTAGCTGGCATCAAATTTTTTCAACCCTGGGTAAGATTTGTTTGCCGAAAATACGGCTTGTATTGCATCTAAGTCAGCAAATAATTTATTATACAAAGCATCTTCCTTGTCATAAATATTGGCCTGTCCGGAAACACCAAAATTGGAATAAATAACAGGTCCGTGGAATACAGTAAGTTTGGAAATACCATATGCCTGTATAAGTTTAGCCCATGCCGAGAATACATCGTACCCTCCTTCATCGGCCTGTTTAATTACCTGGGCAGCCGGCGACATTACACTGCCATAGATACGTCCCCAATACGAATTCCACCTGGGGTAATAAGTTGTATTATTTACACCTCCCACAAACGGAGTTGGTGTTCCCAGATGTCTAACCCAATTGTCGTGACAAAGATCTTCTTCAATCTGGTGTCCAAACAAGTTGCTCAATAAACCCTGAAAAGGAGAACCTAACCGGTTGAAATCCTGATCCAATTCCGCGTCTGAAATAAGGAATTTATCCCTGTTTGCCTCTTCGAAATTATCGGTACAAGCGAAAAATCCGAGAGTTAGTATAATTACAAAAAATATCTTTTTCATAGTTCTTCAATTTTAGAATGTTACTTTTATATTAAAACCATACGTCCTTGTAGCAGGCACATTGAAGTTATCAAGTGATTGAGCATTGTTATTTGTACTCATAGCCAACTCAGGGTCGTAAGGCGCTTTTTTATAGAACAGTATTAAATTCTGTCCAACCAGCGAGAAGCTAGCCCCACTTAAAGGAAGGTTGAGTTTTTGTACATCAAAATCATATGCAATTGACAACTGGCTTAAGCGGATATTTGTACGGTCGTAAACATAGGGTTCAAGAATTCCATTTCTACCGCCGGTGCCACCACCTTCTGCATAATAATCAAAAGCGCTTATCTGGGTAACAGGAGTAGTTCCTTTAACACCGTTGATTTCAACATAACCTGCATCCCTTGCATCGCCGCTTCTTTTGCTTACTCCCCATCCATCAAGCATGGATTCAGTCTGGCTAACCGATTTACCACCAAATTTTCCTGTAATAAGTGCGCCAATGCTAATACGGTCAATTTGGATGTTGTTGTTCCATGAAAGAGTAAAATCAGGTTCAAGATTTCCAAGGTATCCCACACTCCAATCCTCCGGATCAAACTGTTTGGGCGTTCTCATTGGACGGCCTGTCTTTTCATCAATCATTATCCGGCCCTGATCATCCCTCCTGAACATGTAACCGTAAAGATCTCCATAAGAACCACCTTTCCTTAAGAATGTTGCATATCCTTCGGAGGAGCCCATCCCGATTGTACGATTAGGATTGTCAGGATCCAGTTCTACAATTTCATTGGCGTTTGTATGAAAGTTAAAAGCTGTTTTCCAGGTAATGATATTGTTTTGTACCGGTGTTCCATCAAGCGTTATCTCATGGCCTTTATTTACAATTTCACCAACATTTATATTTTTGGTCTGATATTGTCCTACTTCTTCCGGAGGTAAGGCAACGTTCAGGAACTGGTTGGTACTTACGTTATGGTAGTACGTATAATCCAGGCCAAGTCGCCCCTTAAACAATTTAATTTCAACTCCAAGCTCGTTACTTGTAATTAACTCAGGCTTTAAGTCGGTCCAGGGTTGTCTTGTATTCCTGTTTATACCACCTAGCGAACCTGAAATTGAGTTGTCAGAACGTATAGCATTCCATGGCACTTCTTTTGCTGCTTTTGCAACTGAACCCCTTATTTTTAAGAATGAAATAGGTTCGGCCAGTGAAAAAATATTGCTAAGAAGCGCAACAGCACCTACCGAAGGATAAAAATATGAAGGACCGTCTTCTGTTCCGACAAGCGTTGACGACCAGTCGTTACGTGCGGAAAAATCGACATAAAACATATCGTTATACCCCATGTTGACACTGCCGTAAACAGCCTGTAGAATTGTTTCCGAGCCAGATTGGCCGATAACAACATTTGTCGGGTAGTTTTGAGTTGAAAAAACGTTGGGATAAAGCAGATCGTTTGTTCCATTGTTTCCACCAATTCCGGTCGCTTCTTCTTTTGTGTAACTTGTACCCACAAAACCAGCAACGTTTAACTTACCAAAAGTATTGTCGTATTTCAACAATGCATCGACATAAGCTTTACTGTTTGTATTGTTGCCAAAAATGTACTTCCCGTTTGCAGATGTATTGGTAGCATTTGAACCTGCAGCATGTTTTTCGGTTGCTTTTCGGTCAATATAATCATAAGTCCCTCTTACCAAAAACGAAAGATTGTCTGTCAGGCTATAGTCAGCACTTGCACTGGCAATAATTCTCTTGATTTCTTCCTCCCTGGGTTCCATATTGATTATCCAGTAGGGATTGCTCAGATGATGATCCACAACATACACGTTTTGAAGGTACATATTCCTTGCTTCACTAAACATCTTGTAATTGTCTCTATAGTCCGCCCAATCTCTTTCGCGTGGAAAATTGTAAAGCCCAGTTAAAGGGTTCTCGTAATAACCGGCAACATTACGGTTTTCTATCAACTCCGAAGAAAGCATAACATTTGAACTCAATGTTAGCTTCTCGTCCAAAAGTTTGGTTGACTGTTTAAAAGAAACATTGTTTTTTCCGTATTTGTTATTTGGTATAATACCCTTAGCAGTGGTGTTGGCGTAAGAAAAATAGGCTGTGGTTACATTATTTCCACCGCTTATTGTTGCACCGTTAATTAAATTGGTTCCGGTATTAAAGAAATCCTTCATCATTTGTTCGGTATATTTGGTACCCCCTTTGGTGGTTGACCAGCTTTCTTTTGCTCCGTTTAATGCGCCATAGTCAAACTGCAATTCGGGGTAAATAAGAACACTCTCCATTGTTGTTGTTGAGCTTAAGGTTACCGTTGTTTTACCGGCCAAACCTTTTTTGGTGGTAACAAGAACAACTCCGTTGGCTCCCTCGCTACCATAAAGAATAGAAGCATTTAAACCTTTCAAAATATTAACGCTCTCAATGTCGTCAGGATTAAGTTGCGACAAACCATCGCCACCATCAGCTCCACCCCACATACCCGGCTGTCCGCGTTTGATGTTCAACATTGGGATACCATCAATTACATAAAGAGGTTCGCTGGAACCGCCCAGTGATTTGAATCCCCTTAGAATAACCCTTGTTGAACCACCAGCTCCCGAAGCACTTTTTTTGATTTCGAGACCAGCAGCTTTACCATTCATGGCATCCATAAAATTGGCGCCTTTTGCTTTCATCAGCTCTTCACCCGACACCTCCTGCGAAGCATAGGTCAACGTTTTTTTCTCGCGCTGGATACCAAGAGCAGTAACTACTACTTCATCGAGACCAATGGCATCCGATTCCATCACTACATCTATGGTTGAACGGCCATTTATTGCTTCTTCCAATGTTAACATACCAACAAACGAGAATTGCAAAACATTACCAGACCCGACTGTTAAGGTATATTTACCATCAATGTCGCTCGTAGTTCCATTTGTAGTGCCCTTCTCAAGAATTGATACTCCGGGAACAGTACTCCCGCTGTCATCAGTAACGGTTCCACTAACCTTCGTTTGCGCAAACACAGTGGTAAACGAAGCAAAAAGTAAAACCAAAATGAGATACAAACTTTTTTTCCTCATAATAAATAGTTATTAAGTTAATAAATTAGTTTTTCAAGAAAATTAGATTGAAAATAAGTATGATACATACTTTTCTCTGGTGAACTACGAATGTTTTTCATTTCTTTCATAAATTAAGTTTAATTTTAGTTAATAAAAGAACTCTGGTTAATTATATAAATTCATTAAATTTTAATGAATTAACTTCTTCAAGTTAAGGATATTTTCAACATAATTCAAAAATTTTTTTTTTCATCGCACAAACCCCATTTGACGGGGGAAATAACATTACTTTATAATTTCTTTAAGGTACCAGGCTTTTGCATATTGATGAAAAATCTCTGATTACACATAATTTAACTTTTTGAATGGTGTTTCCATTGAAGAACAAAATAATTGAGTAAATCTGTGTTGTAACCATCATAACCTTTTACAATTTCAATAATTTAATTCATCTTTAAAGTATCTCTAAACTAACCTGTTTCTATTTATAATTTCCATCAAAACCTTTTGTTTTTGTTTCAAAAGGCCTAATTAGTGAATCAACAAGTATCGCCAGCTCTTTCTTTAGGGGATTTAAAATTAA
>JAGXIP010000139.1 GCA_024635585.1 Saccharicrinis sp.
ATCGGATGCCGTTCCCAGATATGTCCCCTCCACCCCTATATTGGCAAACTCGACGGCCATGCCAGTTTCGGCATCGATTACCGTGCCTGTAACCGCAAAGTTTTGAGAATGGGCTATTGAGCACGTGAGAAAACTCAAAACGGAAATTATAGCAAAAGAAACTAAGGATAATAACTTCATAATTAATCTGGTTTAAGCTATAAATGTAAGAATAAAATCGTTTAAACGGAACATGGGTTTGAATCAGATTGGATATATGAACAAATTGCAAAATACTCATCTTTATTTTATGATTCAAGAATGTAGCGTAATAGTTAAAACTTTGTTACTTTTGGATTTGTCATTAAAATTAAAATACACATGAGAATATTCATAATGCTTACGATAAGTGCCGTTCTTTTAAATGCTTGTGTTGTTTCTAAAAAAAAGTATGAGGCTTCGCTCGGCGAAATAAGCTTGTTGCAGAAGGAAAAGGGTGAATTGGAAAAAACGGTAAAAGCCAATATATCGGATTTTGAAACCATGAAAAACGAATTGCACCTGAGCAATGCCGTAAAATCGGACGAGTTGAGCGAACTACTGCTAAAAGTAACCCAGCTTACTGAATCGAACGATGCTTTGGAAAATAAATTGGAACAAACTGCTTCGATGTACCAATCGCAAAAACAGACTAGCCAATCTACCGCCGATGAGCTGAAAACACTTAAATCGGATAATCTAAAACTTAAAAGAGATACGGCAAGTATTAGATATGCCTTGGAACTTCAGCAAGATAGGTTTGCAAAACTCGAAGAGGAACTTGGTACCCAAAAAAATAAGTACAGTAGCCTAATGGCCGAGAATCGTAAAACAACCGGAGAAATGGAAGCGAATAAGCAAAAGCTGGCCGCATTTGAACAACAACTGGTGCGTAACAAAGAAAAAATGGAAGCCATCTCCACGTCACTTATTGAACTGCGAAAAGAAATGCTATCGGCACAATCGGCTGGCAAAAGCATTGATCCCAACAAAAACAAGCACATCGACAAAATGGCCAAAGAACTGGGGCATTATTAATAGATAGGTGTTAGGTACTAGGTGTTAGGGATTAGGTGTTAGGGATTAGATGCTAGTAGTTAGGGTTTTAGAAGGCAATGAAACTGGTAATTTTGCAATCAAATAAGTAGATGGAGAATTGGTGAGAAGGAGTATCGAATCGAATATAAATAAGCTCTACATCATTAAAATAGCCAAGTGGTTTATGCTCACCATGCCTATTTTAATGCTTTTTTACAAAGATATGGGGTTCACGGATCGTGAATCTTTTCAGCTCAAAGCTTTTTATTCTATTGCCATCGTTATCTTCGAGATACCTTCGGGTTATCTGGCGGATGTTTTGGGCAGACGTAAAACCCTGATAATAGGTTCTATACTCGGCACACTGGGTTTTTTGGTGTACTCTACCACATCAGGGTATTACTGGTTTTTGGTTGCAGAACTGATATTAGGCATAGGGCAAAGCTTTGTATCAGGAGCCGACTCTGCCATCATGTACGATTCGCTGAAACACATGCGACGCGAAAACGAGTATGTGAAATACGAAGGCCGTAATTTTACGGTAGGCAATTATTCCGAAGCTTTGGCCGGATTGCTGGGCGGAACACTCGCCGCCATTAACATGCGGTATCCTTTTATATTCCAGACTGGTATTGCTTTTATGGCCGTGCCGGCATCCATTATGCTGGTTGAACCGTTCACAAGCTTAAAACGCAGTAAACCGGGTATAAGAGATATTTTGAACGTGGTATGGTATGCCACGGTAAAAAACGCAAAACTACGATATAACCTATTGTTTTCGAGCATATTGGGAACGGCCACGCTCACCATGGCCTGGATGTACCAATTGTATCTGAATGATATTGGATTTACAGAATATGCCATCGGAGCCACCCATACTGTTTTAAATTTGATTGTTGGAACTACCACCCTATTTGCTTATAAAATAGAGGCCAAGCTTAAACCCAAGGCGACCATATGGCTAACCTCCATTATTATTACGGGTAGCTATATCATTTCGGGCTTTGTGGAATCAGCCTGGATACTCCCTGTTTTGGCTATATTTTATTTTAGCCGAGGCATTGCCACCCCTGTACTCAAAGATTATATAAACCGAATCACTACTGACGACATGCGCGCCACGGTGCTTTCTATCCGCAGTCTTATCATACGAGCTTTTTTTGCCGTGATAGCACCCTTTGTTGGCTATCTATCCGATAACCATACCCGGGCATTCTCACTCAAAGTGATTGGTATTGTTTTTACCGCTTTGGTGGGCTCGTCTATTTTCCTGTTTTTGAGGTCGATAGTTGAAAGCGAAGAAGGTTAAAAGACCTTTAATAGATACTTTGACAAAATGGTAAAATATAGTAGATTGCAACAAAAGAGCAAAAGCTTTTATAAAGGTTAAAACCTATTAAAATCAAAGATAAATCCAGTAACTATGAAAGTACAGCTAAACTACAAAAAACTACAAAACGGCTCCGACATACGGGGGGTAGCAATGGAAGGGATCAAAGGAGAAGAGGTAAACTTATCGGAAAAGGTAGCCGAAAAATTAGGTAAGGCCTTTGCACATTGGTTGATACAAAAAAAACAGGCCGATGCTAAACTAATCGTGGCGGTAGGAATGGATTCGCGAATAACCGGACCAAAACTTAAAGATGCATTTGCCTGTGGACTTACGGAGATGGGCTTGGATGTATTTGATTGTGAAATAGCCTCTACCCCCGCCATGTTTATGGCCACGGTGGACAAAAAACACAGCATAGATGCCGGGGTGATACTCACAGCCAGCCATCTTCCTTTTAACCGCAACGGACTAAAATTTTTCACTTCTGATGGGGGTCTCAACAAAAGCGATATAAGTGCGATATTGGAATTAGCAGAAAAAGATAGCCTGGAACCTGCAGCCGATAAGGGAAAAGTAAAACCGTTGGATTATATTTCAGTTTATGCCAGCCATTTGGTGGATGCCATACGCGCAGGTGTTAGCGACAGGGTAGATAAAAGTCAACCACTTAGAGGCCTCAAGATAATTCTGGATGCCGGAAACGGTGCAGGCGGATTTTTTGCCCATAGAGTATTGATGCCCTTGGGTGCTGACATAAGCGGAAGCCAGTTTCTGGAGCCTAACGGTCATTTTCCGAACCACGTGCCCAACCCCGAAGACGCAGAAGCTATGGCCTCAATATGTAAGGCCGTAAAACGCGAAAAAGCTGACTTGGGAATCATCTTCGATACCGATGTGGACAGATCGGCCATTGTGGATAAAAACGGGAATCCCATCAACCGCAATGAACTTATTGCGCTGATATCATCCGTTATACTGAAAGAGCATCCTGGAAGCACTATTGTGACAGACTCGGTAACATCCGATGGTTTGGAATGGTTTATCGAAAACCACTTACATGGGGTGCACCATCGCTTTAAACGGGGCTATAAAAATGTGATAGACGAGTCTATTAGATTAAACCAGGAAGGTACAGAGAGCTGGCTAGCCATAGAAACCAGCGGACATGCTGCTTTAAAAGAAAATTACTTTTTAGATGATGGCGCCTTTTTGGTGGCCAAGTTACTGATTACAATGGCCAATTTGAGATTAGAGAACAAAGATTTATCGCAGTTAATTGAAGTACTACCCCGACCTCAAGAGAGTAAAGAGTATAGATTAAAAATTACAACAGATGATTTTGTTCCCTACGGCCAGAGCATAATAACCGAGCTACAAAATAATTTAGGGCAAGGATGGAAAAAGGTGCCGGAAAATCATGAAGGCATCAGGGTACAATGCACAAATAAAAGTGAGGATGGATGGTTTCTGCTGCGCTTGTCGCTACACGATCCGGTTATTCCCATAAACATTGAATCGAATGTGCCCGGCGGTGTGAACCGGATTGCGAGCCAGCTAAAGGCTATCTTGCATGGCTATGCGCATCTGGATGTTTCGAGTTTTGATTAATTTTTAATTATAAAGCAAGGGTTTCCTATAAAAAAGGAAACCCTTGACAAAATACAATTTGATTTTGCGAATTATTTCGCATTTCTAAGCTCAATGAGCTTTTCTACAATACTAGGATCGGCGAGGGTAGAAATATCGCCCAAATCATCTGTTTGGTTAGCAGCAATTTTCCTTAGTATCCGACGCATTATTTTACCCGATCGGGTTTTGGGCAATCCGGGGGCAATAATAATTCTATCGGGAGTAGCTATCGGCCCAATCCTTCGTCGCACTTCGTTGCGCAATTCTCCAACCCAGTCGGTTTCCGAATCTTCACCTTCGTGCATAATAACATAAGCAAATATCCCCTCCCCTTTTATATCGTGTGGGAATCCTACCACGGCGGCCTCGGCACAGTATGGATGGGACACCAGCGCGCCCTCAATTTCGGCAGACCCAATCCTATGCCCTGAAACATTCATCACATCATCCACCCTTCCGGTTAACCAGTAGTATCCATCGCTGTCGCGCATGGCTCCGTCGCCCGTTAGGTAATAGCCCTTATAATCGGCTAGGTATGTAGTTAAAAAGCGTTGGTGATCGCCCTGGATGGTGCGTGCCATACCCGGCCAAGGTTTTTTAATGGCCAGCAGGCCTGAAACGCCGTTACCAGGCACCTCCTGTCCTTCGGGGCTGATGAGTACCGGCTCAATGCCAAAGAAGGGCAGCGTTGCTGAGCCCGGTTTTGTTGGTGTAGCTCCGGGCAGTGGCGAAATAAGAATGCCGCCGGTCTCCGTTTGCCACCAAGTATCCACAATGGAACAGCGGCCCTCTCCCACTACTTCGTAATACCATCTCCAGGTGTCGGGACTAATGGGTTCGCCAACCGTTCCCAGCACACGCAAGCTGCTGCGGTCATATTTTTTAACGTAATCGTCACCTTCGCGCTGTATGGCACGTATGGCTGTGGGTGCAGTATAAAACTGATTGATTTTTAAACGCTCCACCATTTCCCAATATCTGCCTGCATCGGGATAGCTCGGTATACTCTCAAAAATAACGGTAGTGCCACCGTTTAACAAGGGACCGTAAACCACATAGGTATGTCCGGTAACCCATCCTATATCCGCCACGCAAGCATACACATCATCGGGTTGTATATCAAAAACATATTTGTGCGTTAGAGCTGCAAAGAGCAGATAACCCGCCGTAGTGTGTGCTAATCCCTTGGGTTGACCAGTACTACCGGAAGTATAAAGCAAAAACAAGGTATCCTCCGAATCCATATGCTCAATGGGGCAATAGGGTCTTTCGGCTTCCATGGCACGGTTCAACCATACGTCGCGAGGCTCGTAAAAAGGTACTTTGTTGGCTGTACGCTCGGCCACAAACACATGCTTTATGGAAGGACAAGCCATCACGGCCTCGTCGACGATGCGTTTAAGTGGGATAATTCGTTTACCTCGCAAGCCTTCGTTAGCAGTAATTACGGCGGTACATTTGGCATCGTTAATCCTGTCGCGCAGGGCTTCGGCACTAAAGCCGGCAAACACCACAGAATGTACAGCTCCTATTCGGGCACAGGCCAGCATGGCATACACCGCTTCGGGTATCATGGGCATATAAAGCGCTACCCTATCGCCCTTTCTGATTCCATGATGGCGCAATACGTTGGCCAACTTCGAAACCTGCCTTAAAAGCTCTTTATAGGTAATTCTTTTTTCCTGACCAGGTTCATCTGCTTCCCAGATAAGCGCAATTTTATCGCCATTATTTCGGGCATGCCTATCCACGCAGTTTTCGCAAGCATTTAATTTTCCACCCAGAAACCACGAAATCATACCTTCCTCCAAATCGCAATTGCTTACCTCCTCAAAATTATGCTGCCATCGCAAAGTTTTTTTGGCCTGCTTATCCCAGAATGCTTCGTTATTCTCGATGCTCTCTTTGTATAAAGCATGGTAAGCATCCATACTGGCAATCTCCGCTTTTTTAAAATTTTCTTTTACCGGATGGTAGATGTCCTTGTTTTTTTCCATAGCGTCAAATTTTAAGGATTAATTTATTGAGTTCTTCATAATAACATCGATATCAGGATATTGTTGAATATCTAATTTATTATAATTAAACAAACCGCTGTAAGATCGAGGCAGGCTATGAAAAATTTTTCTTTCAGAGGAGGATGATTAATTATGACGAATTCTCTGCCTCTGGCAAATTAAGATCTCTTTCGATTTTTTACTACCCAATTAGTTTTCATATTTTATCGCAACAAAAAGGGTCGATTCCATTTTGGATCCGACCCTTCCCTTGCATTTATAAGCTTTTAATTTCCACCAACATAACCGGGGTTTTGAGATATTTCACCTGTGGTAACATCAATCTCAGCTTGAGGTACTGGCCAGTACTTTTTGGCCTCGCTCCATTTGGGCAGGATGCTTGCTTTACCCAACCTCAATAAATCATGATAACGGTCGCTTTCGCCTGCCAACTCTAACCTCCTTTCCAAATAAATGGCATCAAGAAGAGCCTGCCCTGACGCAGTAACATCTGGTAACTGAACCCTATCACGCACCATATTGAGTTTAGCACGAGCCTCGGCTTCACCACCCGATACTTGTGCGGATGCCTCGGCATAAATAAGCAACACTTCGGCATAACGCATTAAACGAATATTGTTAGGATTATTCCGGATTTCCGAAGATCTTTTTTCGGGATGCACATACATTTTCTCGTTATAAAAACCGGTACGGTTAAATTGCAAACGATCCTTGCCACTTTGCAAATCAGTTTGAGCCTTTGTAATGGCAGCTGCATCACCAGATTCTTGCGCAGCAGAAAGGGCGGTATATAGATCGGCCAATTCAATATCATAAACCTCCTGAGTGGTTAACAATGAAGCATTCATCCGCACCGGATCGTTTGCTGCCATAAAGGCATCGTACAGATTTTCGGTAGGCTGATTGATGCCGTAACCATAAGTTATATTCCTGGGCAACATGAACAAAGTCTGGAAATTACCATTATTACTAAAGGCACTCGTTTCGGTTTCAGAATTATAAAACGAGATTTCAAATATAGACTCTACACCATGCTCTCCATCGAATGAAAAAATATGAGCATAAGAGGGATCCAGAGAATACTCCTTTGAATCGATCACTTTTTTAGCCCAATCTCTGGCAGCATCCCATTCTTTCATGTACATATACGATTTCGCCAGGTAGGCCTGTGCTGCACCTTTTGTTACACGCCCCAAATCGGCGGCATCATATTCACTTTTGAGTGGAAGGTCAGCCTGAGCCAATTCAAGTTCGGAAGTGATAAATGCAAATACATCACTGATTTCAGATTGTCCAATTTTTTCGGACGCCGTTTTAATAAAATGATCCGAAATAGGAATTCTACCATATGCGCGTACCAATTCGTAGTGAAAAAAAGCACGGATAAAGCGGGCTTCGGCTATCAATCTTTTTTTAATGGATACCGATGCAAATAACGCGTCATTCATTGCGGAAATACCTTCGATAGCTTGGGAAGCCTTATTAATACCTCGGTAACTAATACGCCATTTGTTGGTCACTAAACCCATATCGGGTGTGCCGTTAAATGTTTTCAGCGGTTCAAATCCGGCCTGGTCTCCATCGCTACCGCTGTAAACGGCATTGTCGCTCAGCGTTTCTCCAAAAGCCCACCAGGCCCAACAAAAACGATAATCTTTGATATCGGAATATGCTGCCGATACGCTGTGAATTGCCTTTTCTTGGCTATTGAAGTAGACATCTGAGGTCTCCTCACCAAGCTTCTCTCTGTCCAAAAAATCCTCGCAGGCAAACAAGGCGGGCATAAGCAAAATGGCTAATATATATTTAATTGTTTTCATCGCATTTTTTTTAAGGTTACAAATTTAAAACTGAACTTTTATACCAAAAGTATATATTTGCGCCTGAGGATAGGTGCCAATATCAACACCGCGGCTCAGATAATTGGTTGTGGTAACCTGACCTATTTCAGGATCGGCTCCACTGTAATTGGTAATTGTCCAAAGGTTTTGACCTGAAACATACACCTTTACCGCTTCAAGGCCAATGGATGAAACCAATGTTCTTGGTAGGTTATAACCGAGTGTTATATTTTTCAATCTCAAATAACTGCCATCTTCCACAAATCGATCTGAAGTTCTGTTGGTGTTATTGGCATCGCTACCGTTTAAACGTGGCATATCCGTGTTTGTGTTTTGTGGTGTCCACGAGTTAAGCATATCTTTGTGCTTGTTGGTTTCATCAAACTTGTACAGGTGTGTTTTCATCCCGTTAAAGATTTCGTTTCCTTGCACCCCCTGAAAAAACAAGTTAAATTCAAGGCCTTTATAGTTAAGGCCTGCATTTATCCCATAGGCAAAATCAGGTATAGGACTTCCTAGGAATGTGCGGTCGTCATCAGTAATTGTACCGTCGCCACTTACATCAACAAACTTGAGGTCGCCGGGTTGCAGGCCGGTATTGTCGGTACCCATCTGAATGGCATGGTCATTAATTTCTTGCTGGGTTTGAAAAACACCATCCGTTTTATAGCCATAAAAATATCCGATAGACTGCCCCTCTTCGGTACGAGTAGCAGAGCCAAGATAATAACTACCCCCTGTAATGGGTTGTCCGCTACCGATTGAAAGCACCTCATTATTATAGGTTGAGATATTAAAGCCAACATTGTAATTAAAATCTTTATTGACACGCTCACGGTAATTAAGCGACACCTCTAAGCCTTTGTTCCTCACGGACCCCACATTTGAGATAGGACCACCCTCGTAACCAAAATAGAGAGGAATAGGGACACCGATGAGCATATCTTTTGTATCTTTCAAGTACCAGTCAAGCGTAGCATCCAAACGACCGTCGAACAATACTGCGTCCAGACCTACGTTATAGGATTCTACAGTTTCCCATTTTATATTTTGATCACGCATATTAACTACCACATAACCTTGGTCAAAACTCTCATCGGGACCATATAAATAACGGTATTGCGCATTACCACTCATGGTTGTTTGGTATGGGTAGGCTCCGATATTATTGTTTCCAATCTGACCCCAGCCAACCCGGAGTTTCATGGATGATAACCAGTTTACATCACTCATAAAGGCTTCTTCCGAAACTTTCCAACCCAAGGCTACCGAGGGAAAACTTCCTAGTTTGTTTCCTTTTGGGAAGCGTGAAGAAGCATCCATCCTGAAATTAACCGTTGCCAAATATTTGTTATCGAAACTATAGTTTATCCTTCCCAATCCAGAGATAAGAGCTACTTCCGTGGCACTTCCTGTTACGTTGTCGCCATCGGCAGCCGCACCTGGGTACCAAAGTGCTTCATCTTCATTAGGAACGTTCTTTTTAGAAGTATTGACCCATTCGTAAGTGCCTTCTTCTACGGTATATCCAATCATTACGCCAAAATCATGCCTTGAGGCAAAGGTTCGGTTAAAATTCAGAACATTTTCCCAGGTCCAGTAGTCATTTTTAGTATAATCGCGGGAAACCTCATTTTCAACATTTTGTTGATTGACATTTACAAAATAAGCCGGCACAAAATTATAGGCATCGTTCCTGCTTGAATTTTGACTGTAGCTCGTTTTTAAGGTCAATCCGGGGATTAATTCATATTGAGCATAAATATTACCTAATAGATTCAACCGTAGATCTTTTGAGTTATCATACTCAATTTGAGCCACAGGGTTGGGATAGTCTGTAAACCTCGAATAATCGTACACATGGTTTGCTTTGTCCTTCCACACCGGCACGTTAGGTTCCAATTTAATGGCTGTATTTATAACGCCTGTGTGGTAGGAGCCCTCCAATATCGAGTGTTGCTCGTTGGTTTGGATATTGATGTTGGAACCTACTGTAAACTTATCCGAAACATGATAATCAGAGTTTAACTTTAAAGTTCTTCTCGAATAATCGCTCCCCTTAATTGTTCCGTCCTGGCCAAAAGCGCCCACACTCATAGAATAAGTCATCTTTTCCGATCCGCCCGAAACATTAAAATTTGCGTCATACATTGGTGCTACGCGTGTAATTTCATCAAACCAATCGGTATTCTGGTTACGATCCAAGACGGACAGATCGAGCGGTGAAGTACGGGTTTGGTTTAATGTTTCCTGAATACCATACCACTCCGGACCAGTCGTTGTTTCCCATTTGTTGATTACACTCTGTGTGGCATAATAGGCATTAAAGCTTACCTTGGCAGCAGTGTTCAACGTACCCCTTTTGGACGAAACCAATACTACCCCATTGGCTCCTCGGGAACCATAAATTGCGGATGCAGAAGCATCTTTTAATATTTCGATGGATGCAATATCGTTGGGGTTTAAAAAGTTGATATCATCCACGGGGATACCGTCAACCACATACAGTGGATCGGCATTGTTAATGGTTCCGATACCCCTGATTCGCATACTCAGTGAGCCACCGGGAGCCCCGGTATTGGCAGTAACTTGCACACCGGCCACTCGGCCTTGCAAAGCCTGATCAATGGTGGCGACAGGTTGATTCTCCAGCTCGGTAAAATCAACAGAGGCCACAGATCCGGTGATGTCACTTTTCCGTTGCACACCGTACCCGACGGCTACTACCTCGTCAAGACCAAAAAATTCGGCTTGCATAATAATGTTGATAACATTTCTGCCATCAACGGCAGTCTCTTGGTTTTCCATCCCGATTAAACGGAAAACAAGCACATCATTAGTTGAGGTATTGATAGAATATTTACCATCTATATCGGTAATGGTACCAATGGTTGGATTACTTTTTAATACCACGTTTACGCCGGGAAGAGGAAAATTATCCTGATCGGTTACCACCCCTGTTACCGTATTGCTTTGCGCCTGACTAAGAAGAGGCAACCAACACAATACAAATAAAATTAATAGATACTTTTTCATTGACTTTAGTTTTAATTTATTAATAATAGATTATCAATCTTGTTCGTAAGAGGCCTTAATATTGCAATTCCGACATCATTTTCGAATGAACCTTTGGACTTTGAAATCCATAAAATAAACTCGTTTTTCATAATTGATTTAATTTAGATTCGACAATTAACATTATTATTTTATTTCATTAATTATTACTTTTCTCCCCTCCGTAGCCTTATCTACCAAAAACAAAATTGATTTATAATTTAACCCGCTGTGCAGTGAGAGGCCTATTTCGCAGGTACGGCTGGTGCTGTATCCAGCTACGGCACGTTCGGGAATTTCTTCCTTTAGATATTTGAGGGCACTGGCGTTTAAGGCGGGCAGATTAAAACCTTTGTCACCAGCCCATCCGCAGCAGCCCGTTTTTTCGGGTTTTATCACTTCCGCAGCGCAAAGACTAGCCAGTTCAACCAACTTGTCGTCGAGACCCATTTTGCTGGAGCTGCACGTAGCGTGTACCATTACTGTTTCGTTTTGCGGTGTAAACACCAATTTATCCTTTAAATAATCCAGCGTAAAGGCAATGGGCTCGTACAACTTCAGTTTTTTATCCATGAGCTCTTTCATTCGCAACAGGCAGGGGCTCATATCACAAAGCACGGGTATTGTTCCGTTGTCGGACACACGGAGCAGTTCCTCTTCGAGTTCGTGCAGTTTGTTCATTCCTTGCACCTTAAACCCCTTGCTATCGAAGGCCATGCCGCAGCATAGGTTTTTAATATTATTGGGATAAATAATTTGATATCCTGCCTTTTGCAATAGTTTTTGTGTTACCTGCGATAGTGCAGCCTCGTCCCTATCGCTCATATCATTTCCGAACATGCGATTGATGCAAGCAGGAAAATACACGACTTTATGTGAAGAATCTAATTGGGAACGGGTATTTACACTTGGTGCTCCTTTGGGCATGTTCCGGTTCCACAGCGGTATACTTCTGCCCGATATTTTATGCAAGGCCATTCCTCCTTTTTGCATCAGCGTTACGGGCAAAATACGATGTAAAACATGTACCCCGTTTAAGGCATGGCGTGCTATGGTAGTAAGTGTACCAAAGTGATTTGCCATATAACCTGCCATGCGATTAGCTAACTTACTTTTTTGCGAGAACCGCAGATCTTTAATCATTTTGCCAGTATCTATCCCAACCGGACAGTTGAGCGCACAGAGTCCGTCGGTGGCACAGCTTTCGTCGCCTTTATAGTCAAATGCTTTTTGTAGTTGCCTTATTTGGGGCGAAGAAGTCCCTTGGTTGCGGGTCATCTCGCGAAATACGATAATCCGTTGACGTGGGGTCAAGGTTAAATTTTGCGAGGGGCAACTGCTTTCGCAAAAACCGCACTCAATACATTTGTCTATGATAGGATGCGCCAGTGGTAAGGGCTTGATATTTTTTACATATACATCCGGATCTTCGTTGATGAGCACTCCGGGATTCAATATATTATGGGGATCAAAGGCTTTTTTTACTTTTTTCATCAAACCATAAATCTCACTGCCCCACTCATACTCCACAAATGGCGCCATATTTCGACCGGTGCCGTGCTCACCTTTTAAGCTGCCGTTAAACCTATCCACCACCAAGTGCACCAGGTTATTCATAAAGAACTTGTAATTTTGGAGTTGCCCTACTTTATCAAAATCGGGCATTACCAAAAAATGGATATTACCATCGAGCAAATGACCCCAAGTTACCGATCCTATGTATCCGTGTTCATCCATGAGTTGCTGAATAGCGGGCAAGGCCTCTTCCAATCGTTCGCCGGGGAAGGTAACATCCTCAATAATGCATGTTGTACCATTGGGACGCGTGGCAGCGGCTGAAGTAAAAAGCCCTTTTCGCACTTTCCAATACGTATTGTAATCCTTGGCACTATCGGTAAAGGAAATTGGAAATAAAGTGTTTATTTCAGCCAACTTTTGAATGATTTCTTCCTTTTGAAGCAGGAGTTGCTCCATGCTTTCTGCCGATGTCTCCACCAGCAAAGCTGTAGCACCTTCAGGTAAGTCCTTTAACAACGAAGGGAGTCCCTCTACATCTTCTACAGCCCTAAGCGCATTGCGATCCATCAGCTCTGCGGCACTCACCCTACATTGTCGCAGAGGAAGAATTGTTTTGGCAGCCTCCTTTATATCAGGCAAATACAGGAGGGTACATGTTTTGTGAGGATAGTCTTTTATGGTTTTAAAGCTTACTTCCGATAAAAAACCAAGTGTCCCTTCGGAACCTACCATTAAATGAGCAATGATATCCACAGGATCGTCAAAATCCAGAAAGGAATTCATACCATAACCCGTGGTATTTTTTAACTTATACTTGTTTTTTATCTTTTCGGATATTTCAGGTGAGTTTACTATCTGCTGCTTTATTTCAGGTATTTCCCGAAGTAGATGTGCATGGGTAGTTTGGAAGGCAAGTCTGCTATCCTGGTCAACCGTATCTAAAACTGTTCCATCTGCCATCACTATGCGCATGGATTGTATGGTATTGTAACTGTTGGTAACAATACCATAACTGGCACCGCTGGCGTTGTTGGCTACTATTCCGCCTATTTTGGCGGCATTTATAGATGCCGGGCTGGGGCCTATTTTATATCCGTATTTAGCCAGTTGCATGTTGGCAAAGCCTCCACGTACGCCAGGTTGCAACACAATTTTTGCTCCTTCTTCCTCAATTTTAAATTTATTAAAATCGGGGCCTATCTCTATTAAAACCGAATCGCTGATGGTTTGTCCGCTAAGGCTGGTTCCACCGGCCTTAAAGGTCACCGGAATACGCAAGGAATAGGTAAGCTCAAGAATTTTTACCATTTCCTCCTCGTTGTTAGCCACCAATACCAACTGCGGTATCAAACGATAAAACCCCGCATCGGTTCCCTTGGCCAGTCTATCGATATATTGATCGTAAACCTGCCCAGGGGGCAATATGCCTTCTAGTTTTAATTTTAAAGTTTTCATCATTTTTTCAATC
>JAGXIP010000140.1 GCA_024635585.1 Saccharicrinis sp.
ACTTATATAATGTGGAATTGATTTTTGGAGTTTATTCCTAAATCAAAATGATTGACTATCCAATCGCGTTGATTTGGAGATTTTTTTTGTCTGGCAGCAAAATGTAGCCGGAGCTACGAGGCATTTCTGCTGCAAAACGTGGCAGGCCGAAGATTTACTCTTCTTCCATGCCAAAAGTAATTAAGTAATATCTTTTATTAAATAAAAAGTTATCTTTAAAGCCTTAACATAAGTCCATGTGCGCTTATCAAACCACCCCTGCAGTAATAAACGCTATTAAACTGGGTGCAAGCGAAATAACAGTATATGGGGTGAGGTTTTTGAGAAGTTATGGCTCATTGAATCTTGAATGCGTAAAATATTTATTATATGATTAGACAAGTTTTTCTATATGTTTCTATGTTTTTAACTTTTTATTCATGTGATAAGAAATTACCTGAAATTGAGATCTATTCAATAGAATTATCAAAACATTATCTCTCTGTTGTTGAGGGAGATTTAGATACGTTAAAAATTACGTTTGAACCAGAAACTGCGCATCATCTAAATTTCAATTGGGAATCTAGTGATACAGCTATAGTTAAAGTTAATTCTTTAGGTATTATTAAAGGAGTTGGACCTGGGATAGCTAATGTGACTGTAGCTTCAAAAGATGGAAAGTTAATAGATGAATGTGTTGTATCTGTTGTGAAATGGACGGTTTATAAGCATGAGTATCTTGACTATATAAAATGTATTGCCGTTGATAAGGATGGTGTGAAATGGATCGGGACAGATGATTATGGCTTATTTAGATTAGAAGAGGAAAAATTAATTCAATTTTTTAATCCCTCATGGGGTATTGGTAAGAATCATGTTAACATTACCGATATAGCCATTGATAGGGAGGGGAATAAATGGATAAGTGCTAATTGTCATAGTGATAATGGTGTTGCAAAGTTTGACGGTACAAATTGGAGTACTTATACATCAGAAGATATTGAATTAAATGGTGCTTACGTAAAATGTATTGCTGTAGATAACCTTAATAATGTATGGGTTGGTTCAACAAATGGTATATCGAAATTTGACGGGAGTAATTGGACTACATACAATACTAAAAACTGCGGTTTAGTTGCAGATTACATCTATACTATTGAAATAGATTTTCACAATAATATATGGATTAGCACGTTAGGTGGGGAGGTGTTAAAAATTGAAGGGAGTGATTGGATTACATATAATAGCTCAGTAATTAATATACCTGTAGGAATAAGGTCGATTTGTCAAGATAGCCAAGGCGTTATGTGGTGTGCATCTCCTTTAGAAGGAGTTTGTAAATTTGATGGTGCAAATTGGACTATGTATGATAGTGGTTTTTTTAATGAGGTTAGCATTTGGTCAATTACTAATGACCTTTATGATAACAAATGGTTCATGGGAAGTAAAAGTATTATTAAATTTGATGGTATTAATTTAATATCATACCCTTTGAATAATCTAACCAGTGTTGATGTACATTGCCATGCTTTAGCCATAGATTCCTTGGGTAATAAATGGAT
Source organism: Saccharicrinis sp. (assembly GCA_024635585.1). GTDB lineage: Bacteria > Bacteroidota > Bacteroidia > Bacteroidales > Marinilabiliaceae > Saccharicrinis. Next base: position 1,542 of record JAGXIP010000140.1, read on the forward strand.
CGGAACTCATGGCTTTGGAATTATCAAATTACAAGACTATTAATCTGAAAAACGAGCCATAACACATAAGCTCATATTACGGCCTTAGCCGTAATATGAGCTTAATGTTGAACTAAAGCCCATTCCTGAGCTACTGCTTATATAATGTGGAATTGATTTTTGGAGTTTATTCCTAAATCAAAATGATTGACTATCCAATCGCTTTGATTTAGGATTTTTTTTGTCTGGCAGCAAAATGTAGCCTGAGCTAAGAGGCATTTTCTGCTGCAAAACGTGGCAGACCGAAGATTTACTCTTCTTCCATGCCAAAAGTTATTAAGTAATATCTTTTATTAAATAAAAAGTTATCTTTAAAGTCTTAACATAAGTACATGTGCACTTATCGCACCACCCCTGTAGTAATAAACGCTATTAAACTGGGTGCATAGGCGAAATAACAGCATATGGGGTGAGGTTATTGAGTTGGCAACAAGTGTAAAAAGACAGAGGAGCATACAGATACGATAGTGATAAATTGAAAATAGAAAGGATTTAGCTTTTTGATAGGACAGTGCAAATTGGATGAATTTATTTTGTTTTTTTCCTCCCAAGCGCGAAAATGAAAAAAGTAAACCCCAACCCACACTACTCAATAATTTGTACTTTTAATAATTGGATAATTTGAATCAATTAAGATAAAATGTATGCAAACTCAATTTCAATATATTACTGATTTAGCTAAACAGTATAACGGGTTAAATGGAAATTCCGATAAACTGTATGAAGCTATTAACAGTTTGCAACCGAATATTCTTGAAGAAATATATAGAGAATATGGAGACCCTGAACGTGATTTTAAACCGGTAAATTTATTACGAGCTGAAACGGCTCGTAAACTATTACAAGGTGAATCAGTTAGTCAAAGACTTGTTGATGAAATCAAGGAAAAAATTAGAACTAAAGAAGTTGCCTATTTCAGTCATTACAATGATGGATTTATTAAACAACTTCAGGAATATGAGTTATTTAAAAGAGACTTATTTGCAAATTGGCAAAACCCTTGGAATATCTTTCATACTTTTTTTTATAGAGGAACTATTAAAGAAACAGTTTTAAACTATCTTGAGCAACTAGCAAATGATTTGTTAGTAAAACTGGATTTGCATGACTATAATTTTCATAAAGTTGATTTTCAAGGAGCATCAAATTTTGGTAGTGATTTTTGTTGGTTAGCATTATATCCAATTACAAAGGAATCTCATAGAGATAGTTATCAGTTTTTTGTAAGGTTAGGAATAAAGTCTGAGGCTGGAAGAATGGCAGGTCATTCTTTAAAAGAGACTAAGCCAAATCAATTAAAACAAGTTTCAACTTATGATGAAACTTTCGATTATTTACAAAGCATTAAATTAGAGATAGTAAAACTCAATAAAGAGAGTAGAAATTATTTCAAATTTGCACCAGGCAGCCAAGCATCAGAGTGGACTAAATTTCGTGAAGAAGGAGTGGCGGCGATTAGTTATAATAACTTAAATATTGGTGATGTTTCAAAGTTTCATTCAAGAGCAGAATTAAATGAAGCTCTTGGATTACCAAGTGATAATCAATCTAATAATACTTGGAATCTTTGGCTCTTCAAGACAGCAAACATAGGAGATGTTATTTTTGCTACAAAAGGAGTTAATACTTGTTTGGGAATAGGTATCATTCAAGGTTCTTATAAGTATGAGACCATTTGGGATGATTATAATCACAGAAGAGCTGTAAAATGGATAACTGATAAAGTATATCAATATAAAGCTGATACATTAAAGAGTTATAAAACACTTTTTAGACCAGATACGTTTAGTCCTACAAAGGTATATGAATTTATTCTAAATGAATATGCAAGATTATATCCCGAACTTGTTAAAGTGTTTGCCGAAAATGATTTGCTTGTTGAGTTCGAGGAACCTGAATTATATGAAGAATTAGACAAAACAAACCAAAATGAAGGTCCCAAATTTCTAAGATTTTTTAATCCTATTTTAAAAACACTAAACAAAGTTGGAGGTGAAGGAAAACCTTCTGAGATAACTAAAATGGTTATTGATGAGTTTAATTTTACCCAACAAGAATTAGAAGAGAAATCTAAAACAGGAGTTCCAATTATTTATAATCAAGTTGCTTGGGCAAGAAATTATTTAAAAGATGCTGGCTTAATTTCAAACGAAAGAAGAGGTATTTGGGCTCTTACCGAACTTGCCAAAAACAAAACATTTTCTGACAAGGAGATTCTTGAGCTTTATAAAAAGGTACTATTAAAATTACAGAAGAAGGAACCACAAGATATTTCAGAAGAAATAATTGAACCCGAAGCATCGGATATTGAACCATTAAATTTTTGGTGGTTAAACGCAAATCCCAAAATTTGGAGTATTAGTAATCATGCTGAAGGACAGCGCCAGACCTATACAACTCATAATGAAAAAGGGAATAAACGGAGAATTTATAAATACTTTGAAGCTGCAAAGCCTGGGGATTTAATTATTGGTTATGAAAGCACTCCAACAAAACAGATTAAAGCAATTTATGAAGTGACAAAAGGTATTCATAATACCTCTGAAGGTGAAGTAATCGAATTTGAGTTGGTGGAGAAATTAGAAATACCCGTTCACTGGAATGATTTAAAAAATAATATTGCTCTTCAAAATTGCGAAGTTTTCATCAATAATCAAGGTAGTTTATTTAAGTTATCAGAAGAGGAATTTGATATTATTCGTGAAATCATTGACAATAAAAATATAATTACTGAAAAGCTATTGCTAAGTAGTAATATTAAAAAATATAAGTTTGTTGAAGATTTAGATAAACCATTTATTAGCGAAGTTGATTTTTTACAAACCGTTGCTCTGTTAAAATGGAAAAAGAACATTATTCTTCAAGGACCTCCAGGTGTTGGTAAAACTTTTATTGCCCGGAAATTGGCATATGAGATAATGCAAGAAGTAAAAGATGCTAATATTGAAATGGTTCAGTTTCACCAATCTTATAGCTACGAGGATTTTATTCAGGGGCTTAGACCTACACAGAAGGGCGGTTTCGATTTAAGAGATGGAATATTTTATTCATTTTGCCAAAGAGCACTGGCGCATCCTGAAAGACCTTTCTTTTTTATTATTGACGAAATTAATAGAGGTAACTTAAGTAAAATTTTTGGTGAACTAATGATGCTTATTGAAGCGGATAAAAGGAATTCGAAATTTGCATTAAAACTCACCTATGCAGAAGATGAAGAAGACCGTTTTTATGTTCCTGAAAACTTATTTATTATAGGCACGATGAATACAGCAGACCGTTCTTTGGCAATTGTAGACTATGCATTAAGAAGGCGATTTGCATTTGTAACTTTGCAACCTGACTATGGAGAGAATTTTCGTTCTTTTCTTTTAGTTAAAGGATTATCTATTTCAATAGTTGAACATATTTGTTCCGCTATATCGAAGGTTAATGGGAAAATAAAAGAAGATATAAATCTTGGAGAAGGTTTTCAAATCGGACATAGTTACTTTTGTACATACTCTGGTATCGAGGACGAAAACAATTGGTGGAATGAGATTCTAAGCTTTGAGTTAAAACCTCTATTAGAAGAAATATGGTTTGATGATTCTACAAAAGTTGCAGATATATTAAAACAACTTTCAAGGTAAATTTTATGCAAATTCCTATTGAAAATATTTACTATTTACTTTGTTATGCTTGGAATAAGTTAGATGAGAGAGAACGTGTAAATATTTCTATAGATGGTAAGACCGAGATACTTGACTTATTTGCAAAAGTATTAATAAATGCCACCAAACTGCTATTAAAAAGAGGCATTGATAAAAGTTATGTTGACCATACTGAAGAAATTGCAGGAGTAAAAGGTAAAGTCCAAATAAGTCAGACATTGAAAAGCAATTTACTCTTTAAACAAAGGACTATTTGTGCGTTTGACGACTTTTCTTCAAATATTATTTCTAATCGAATATTAGTATCAACTATTTATAGACTAATAAGGACAAATGGACTTGACAAGCAATTAAAAAATGAATTAGTTTCACTTCAAAGAATGCTATCAGATATTGACCAAATAGAAATATCAAGTTCAATTTTTAGCCAGATAAAACTTAATAGAAATAATTATTTTTATGGTTTTGTAATGAATGTTTGTCAAATCATTTATGAAAGTACTTTGCCATCTGAAGAACAAGGCAAATTTAAATTTTCAGACTTTACAAGAGATGATGGTAAAATGAATCAACTCTTTGAAGCATTTATTAGAAACTTTTATAGAATTGAACAACAGAAATACAAAACTGTAAAAAAGGAAACAATCAAGTGGCAATTTGACAAAGCTGAAAATGAAAGTTATCAATATCTGCCGCAAATGGAAACAGATATTACATTAGAAAATGATACGGAAAAAATAATTATCGATGCAAAGTTTTACAGAGAAACAATGACATTGAATTATGATAAAGAAAAAATTAAATCTGCAAATCTCTACCAATTGTTTAGTTATCTTTTAAATCAACAAGATAGTAATTTAAAAACCCAGAAGGCTACTGGTATATTGCTTTATCCAACAATCGAAACTGATTATAATTTAAATTTTAAATATCATGAACATAAGATTCAGATAAGAACTGTTAATTTAAACTCAAATTGGAGAGTGATTTCAGCACGATTAAAAGAAATAATAGAACTTTGATGCCTACACACAGTCGTAAGCACATTTGCAAGCCCGCACAAGCCATCGCTCAAACCAAAGGCTTGCAAAAGAGCTTCCGCCTCTCCAGCCCGATTAACCACTTTTCAGGGCGGTTTTTAGGATTGCCCATGCTCAAAAAAACAAAATAAATTTGTTCTTCGTGGATAGGTTGGTGCATTTTGACAATGACAAAAAATGAAAGCTAAATAAATGACAAACAGACGGATATGAATGAACACCAGTGGCTAACAAGTGCTCATGAATAATTGCCGCTTAGTAGGTTATTTAAGATTTGTAACCCACATTAAGTCCGGTGTATATGGACAGGAAAGTAACCCGCAGTCGGCAATTATTCATAGCACAACACGTTGGTCATTTGTCAATCCAAAAAATACTTACTCATCAATTTAAAGTCTGCCCACATTTCCATGAAAGATAATCCTACTTCAATTCTTAAACACATACATAAATATGTTGCGGATAAGATGAAAGTCGTTGATGCCGGACACAACATGAGTCATGTAGAACGGGTTTTAAAAAATGCAAAACAAATAAATCAGTTTGAAAAGGGAGATGCGTTTTTGGTTGAAGCTGGTGTACTGCTGCATGATGTCACCGACGAAAAGCTGTTCGATAAAAGTGCAGCCGAACACGAGTTGAAAATATTTTTGCGGCAAATAGGTGTAGAGGATAAAATGATTGACCTTCTTTTGGGTATTATCAATTCAGTTTCCTTCGGCTCCGAATTTGACGGGGTCAATCAACTGACGCTGGAACAAAAAGTAGTGCACGATGCCGATCGTTTGGATGCCGTGGGAGCTATTGGCATTGCACGAGCCTTTCATTACGGAGGTAGCATTAACAGGCAAATTTTTGATGCAGCCGTTCCTCCGAAAAAATATCGCAACACACAGGAATACCGTAACAGCACTGCACCAACCATCAATCATTTTTACGAAAAGTTACTCTTACTCAAAGACCGGATGGAAACGCCCACAGGCAAATTTTTAGCCCTGCAGAGGCATCAATACATGCTGGGATTTTTAAATCAGTTTTATGACGAAATGGGAGAGGTTGGATTTTCGGAGCTTACCTGAGTAAATCTAAAAAAAGAAATTTAGGGATATGTTCCTAGGTTTTCCTGCGGCGGCAAAAGCCCTTGCGGGGGGCGTCACAGGTAGCTACAACTCTATTGCTTGTAACTTTTATTCTCTCCTCAAGCCAGAGGGGCTCTTCATTTTTGGCTTGATCCAAAAACGAAGCAAAAAAATAAAGGCGCCCGAAAAACATCATCCGTCTCTTTACGTTGCCTAAGCGCGGCCGAGTGATCTCCTAACATGTTAGGAGCTTCCCGGTCTTGCTAAGACAGCGCTTTGAGCCAAATAATATTTTTCAGGAGGCCGGTCGCGCAAGCATCAAACACCTGTCCGAGAATCAAAATATTGACAACAAATTATCCTCAACATTGCCTGTGCCGACCTTTCGACGGCATTAGCGTTAGTTGATTTTTAAAAGCCTATTCCGATTGATTATTTTTGGTAGATACTATTTCAACTTAAAAAAATATTAATTTTTAAGCAGGCAAGTAGCCTGTTTAAACTGATGCCTTATATAAATCAATTATCTTTGCCATTGATTTTAAAATTGACACACATATAATGACTGCAAAAAGAAGTTCAGCCAAACCAAAATCATCCACTAAAAGAAAGTCTTCGGCTAGGAGTGGTAAACAAAGTTCATCGCGAAAAAAAGTATTTCTCCTGGCGCTAAAAGGGTCGGCAATTATAGCTGGGGCAGTTTTTGTTTTTTTACTGTTTGTTTATCTTGGTGTTTTTGGTCGCTTGCCTAAAAAGGCCGATTTGGTTCAAATAGAGAGCGATGTGGCATCGGAGGTATATGCCGAAGGTTCGGTTTTGATGGGCAAATACTATTATCAGAACCGGATGAGCATCGAGAACAAGCGCATCTCCGATCATGTAAAAAATGCCTTGGTAGCCACCGAGGATAAACGCTTTTTTGAGCATGAGGGTTTTGACATCTTAAGCCTCGGCCGGGTGTTGGTTAAAACCGTTCTGTTGCAGAATAAATCGCAGGGAGGTGGAAGTACCATTAGTCAGCAGTTGGCAAAAAACTTATATCCGCGCAAAAACTATGGGCCCCTTTCCATGCCGGTCAATAAATCGAGGGAGATATTTATTGCCTCGCGGCTCGAAGATGTGTATTCGAAGGAAGAGATTTTAACGCTCTATCTGAATACGGTACCTTTTGGCGAGGATGTGTATGGTATTGAAGCCGCTGCACAGCGCTATTTCAACAAGCGCTCTGCCGACCTTGAAGCACAGGAGGCTGCGGTACTCGTGGGTATGTTGGCGGCCAATACGGTTTACAACCCAAGGGTTAATGCAGAAAACTCCATTAAAAGACGAAATATCGTTTTGGATCGCATGCAGGAATTTGGTTTCCTGGTAGAGGCAGAGGCTGAAAAACTTAAGAAATCGGAGCTGGGTTTAAATTATCGCAGGATAGACCACAATACAGGTATAGCCCCTTATTTTAGGGAGGTGATTCGTAAAAATGTGGAGAAAATATTGGCAGATGAGTATGGCGATCAGTACAACTTGTATAAAGATGGCCTACGAATATTCACCACCATAGATCCAACCTTGCAACAGTATGCCGACGAGGCGGTGCAGCAGCACATGGCAGCATTACAAACAGAATTTAAAAATCATTGGAAAAACAGGGATCCCTGGAAAGATCAACCTGCTGTTTTTGATAATGCGCTGCATGCATCTGAGCGCTATAAAAAGCTAAAAGCATCCGGAAAAACGGAAGAGCAGATTTTGACCGAGATGAAAAAGCTAAACGAGATGATTGTTTTTGCTTATCCCAACGAAAAGAAAGTAAACTTATCGCCCACCGACTCTATCAAACATTACCTAAAAATACTTAACACGGGATTTATGGTGATGGATCCACACTCGGGCAAAATATTGTCGTGGGTGGGCGGTGTAAATCACAAGTATTTCCAGTATGATCATGTTACATCGCGCCGACAAGTGGGATCCACTTTTAAACCCATTGTTTATTCCGCTGCTCTTATGGACGGGATGAGCCCTTGTGATTATATTTCTAATGAACGTCGAATATATCGTGAGTACGACGATTGGTCGCCCACCAATTCCGATGGTGATCATTTGGGATATTACTCACTTAAGGGTGCCTTGGCTAATTCGGTAAATACTGTTACCGCCGAAATAATGATTAAAACGGGGATTAATAAGGTGGTAAAGCTGTCGCAGAATATGGGGGTAGAATCCGATTTACCAGCTGTGCCTTCCCTTAGTCTTGGTACAGCCGAATTATCTTTGCAAGAAATGCTGACGGTATATTCTTGTTTTGCCAACAATGGTACCAAAACAGCTCCCTTTGGTTTACTTCGCATAGAAGACCGCACAGGAAAAGTGCTTTACGAGCATAGCCCTCAAGTAAAAGGCTTTCCGGCATTGGACAGGCAAACCACCGATTTAATGAATTATATACTTCGCCAGGTGGTCGAAAACGGAACGGCCAGAGGTTTACGCTCGGCATATGGACTGAGGAGCCAAATGGCGGGCAAAACAGGTACCACGCAAAACAATGCCGATGGTTGGTTTATTGGATACACACCTACTTTGTTAGCCGGTGCATGGGTGGGGGCACAAAGTCCAGCAGTTCACTTCCGAAGCACCACCTTGGGACAAGGAGCACATATGGCCATGCCCATTTATGGTATTTTTATGCGCAAGGTAGAGCAGGATCCTAAATATCGAAAATATACAAATACCCGTTTCGATAACTTAAATGAGGATTTGCTTGCCATGGTTGATTGCGTGGACTACTCTGAGGACGATCCAGATCGAAGCAAGTTTTTTGATTTTTTCAGGTGGGGCAATAAAGAGCCCGACAAACCTGTGTTAAAGCCAACAGATGAGCAAGATAAAAACGACGATAAGGAAAGGGATGAAAAACGCAAAGGGCTGTTAAATAGGATGAAGGATTTGTTTAGAAAGAAGTGAGGATAACATACGGAGGCGCTGGTGGCATGCGTAGGGATCTAATCTGGATAGAATCTTATAGATTTTTTATTCTATCCCGTACGGGATGGATTCCTCTTAACTCAATCCTCTACCAATATTTGGTACCTAATTGCACCGACAGATAAGGCATACCTCAAAACCATTTATTTCCTTATTTCAACACTTCGCAATACTTTTGTAACGATGTGAATGTTAGAGTTTTTACTGAGGTACACGATTTTTGTTAACGTACTGATAATGTAGTGTTTGTAAATAAGTCTAATGTCTATTATCCCAGCCTGACGGATGGCAGGTAAAATTCTAACGGTCTATTATTATTTCTTTTTCTTTTTTAAATCCAATAAATAATACAAACTTATCTCGGCGTTTAAAATTTTAGATGAGGAAAAGCCACTAATGGGATTACTTGTGAAAACATCAGTCAAGCTAGATGAAATTCGGCCTTCTAGCTGAAATAGACCAATGGCTGTATGTTGACCCACGCCAAGGCCCACACACAATCCAAAGTCGCCTTTGCCATCTGCTTCTTTTCCGTAATAAGCCTCTTCATTGCTCCCTTCGGCCAAATAAATATCTTCATTTTCCGATAAAAGATACGAAACGTAAGGTCCCAAATTAAAAACAAATTTGGTTCTATTACCCAAAGATAAATGACTCATAAACGGAAGCTGAATATAGTTTAAATGTCTGGTGTAAGCGTTTTCTCCATCCAAGGTTTCTGTCCATCCGGCTTGTACATAATTTAGTTCAATTTGTATGCCCATGCTTTTTTGCGAGATATGTTTAAAAACGATACCCCCCGTTAATCCATTGTTGAGGTCTTGCTTAATGTTAGGTCTGGAGAGAAGTCTGCTATTGTTTCCACCCATTTTTATCCCAAAATACGTTTCCGAAACAAAATCATTTTGAGCCTGCACAAGCAAAGGAAAAAATAAGGTGATAAATATTAAAATTGTTTTAGTCATCTTTAAGTTGGTTCTTGTTAATATGGCGATGTAAAATACAATATAAACGCTAAATAATTAAGATGCAAATTCAGACACTGTATCCTCACTTGTTACTTAAACCTGAAATTACTCACTCCGCAACCATTGCCGAATAGGCCTGCATCACATCGCTAACGTACTCTTTAAAGATAGCATCAAATTGCGGGTTAGAACTCAATTCCTTCGCGTTATCTATAAACAGTTGCTTGTCGTCTTCCAACGAAAACTGGGTTATGTTACCTGTTTTTTGATTAAGCATAAAAAAATCAATGACGGGCGAATTTATCTCCTCGGCAATTCCTAAGCTTTTGCTTTTGTAGAGGTTTTGAATACTGTCTTTTTGGGCGTACAAGCTTTGGTACAGCGAATCGTTATAGGTTTTGCCCACCATATCATTAAACTCCAACAACAACTTATTCATATCGGAGGTAAACATGGTATTGTTTTCTTGAAGCGCCCAAAGTGCTGTCATAAATTTAGAATTATTGCTTCGATACGTTTCCGATATACTATCTGCATCCAGCTCCAAATTGATATAGTCGTTGGGTTTTAAAAATAAATCTATTTTCTCAATGCCGCTAAACTCCAAATAATAAAATCCGGCAGTTTCAATGCTTTGCTGTGGTACTATAAAAGCACCTCCTGCACTCACTTCAACGGTATCTATTGGTTGCGACGGATTCGCATCGCTAAAAAAAAGCACCGGGGTGCCGTAATAATTGGCTATCAATCCTTCGATTAAGGGTATTTCTTCTACTTTTTTTTCGCCACAGGAAACCACTATCGTAATTAATAGGGCGATTACAAAATAATTAGTTTTCATTATAGATGTATATGGTTAAAATCTCTCAACAAATTTTGCAATTTTTTTTGGCTCACCCATTTATTTGGTCAATGGCCAATTTTTGTTTTAAAGCATTTTGAAGTTTTCATTGCACGGAATGATATTCAATGTTTGCTCCACTATCATTTGTTTCTTCCACAAAATTAAGCACTTCTTTTATTGTAGTAGCATCTAAGTGGTTTATTTTTATTAATTGGGAATAAATGCTTAGGTAGTCAAGGGGCAGATTTACGTAGCATGTTTCTTGGAATAAATTAAAATCTCAGGGGCAAAGTGATAGCTTCTCCATAAAATATACCAAGAGGTCAATTCTCTTTAAAACAATCTTACATTTATTCCACTATTCTGCTACTTTGTTTTTAATACAACGAACTGGGAATCCAATCTTTCTACTATATACTCCATATATTTTCGCCTCTCTATCATTAAAAAAAGTGGCAAATGCATTACCTTTTTCAGAACTGTTAGAACTACTCCAATAATGCACAGAATAGTAAGGTTTATTAATATTATCATTTATCTGTTTGTATTGTACGAAGATATCAAATGCAACGTTTTTGCCAGTAAAAACGTTACGTTTTGTCGTCAGTTAACTACTTTATTGGGAATAGTTTTTATCTCTTTTTTCCAAATAATCAATATTAAAATCCATATAGCTACAGAAACTCCAACAATGACAAGTTTTGAAAACCCGTCTATTCCATTTTTCATAAGGTTGTTAAACATCATAATGTTAACAATCATATGAAAGCATGTTGCTGCTAGTATTGATTTTGTTGAATCTATTACTTTTCCAATCCCCCAACTTCCAAAAATCATCCAAGTAAGAAACTGAATATTATCCATAAAATTTTGATTTGAAACAAATGGAAGATGCCAGAAATACCATAAGAATCCTATTAGTAGTACGCTTTGCCATTCTTTCATAGATTTCAACTCGTCCTGTAAGTACCCTCTCCAACCCATCTCTTCACAAAAACAATAAATAAGCGTGCCTATTCCTCCTATAATTCCGTAGTAGTGTATGTTTAATCCATTCTCATTGTTAACTCCAAATATGGCAAGGAGAATAACCGGAACGGCTAGCATTATTAAACTCCATTTTCGGGATGTTCCAAATAAACTATAGTGTAAGTTCCTTTCTTTTTTCAATAAATGAATAGAAATAAGCGCACCAATTAACAATCCAATTGCTCCTAAAGGAGAAGTCAAAAGCAATTCTAAAACAGATAAAATCTCTTTACTCTCGTGCAATTTCAATAAGTCAAACCGGAATACGTTTGATAAGGTAATTCCTATCACATAAAACGTAGATATTCTTATTAGGGCTTTTTTTTTCATTTTCTATTTTGACTTTTAAGAACCAATCATTCCTGATATAGGGAATATCCTTAAATCGTAATCTGATTTTGTATGGAGACTATTCAAAAACTCTTGTCCCAAAAATAAATTTCTCATTCCAATAGGAGTCATTTAACGAAGTGATGGAAACGCCATTTGAATGAGAAGTATGGATAAATTTTTTATTGCCGATATAAATAGCCGAATGCGTAATTAATCTATTTGTTTTATATGAATTAATAAAAAAGATCATATCCCCCTCTTTAAGCTCATCCATTCTGGCTATTATTTTTCCATACCTGGCTTGCTCTTCAGAGCTATGTGGCAGTCGAATGCCGTGTTGTGCAAAAACAGAAACCAATAACCCTGAGCAATCTATGCATTTCATCGTTGTTCCTCCCATGCAATGGGGTACGCCAAGGTATTGTTGGGCTGTATTAATGATTTCTTTAGCTTTCACTTGATTTGTATTTATCTTTTTTTCAGTCCCTGCCTCCATAAAATCTTTCAGCTTTTTCTTTTCGTACTGACTTTGGGTATTCTGAAAGGATTTTTGGAAGTATATTGGGCTTGAACACGACGTGCTAATCATTTGAAATATAGAAATTAATGTAATAATAAATAGTAAGGGCTTTGGGAATGATTTAATTGACTGGCAAATTGGAGAATTTTTAATCATCGAAAATGGCATTTTATATCTTTTACTGGTTTATTATTTTATTGCTTCTTGATATCAAACAACCACTTCAAAAAATCAGGTTCGGCAAAAGCCGCATCCCAGCTGTTGTGATTGGCTTCGGGGTATAAGGTGTATTTTGATTTTGGATTCAGTTTTTTATGGGCTTCATATACTTGCTTGGAATATATGGGTGGTACCACATCATCTTTTGCGCCATGAAAAAACCAAATAGGAACATCCTTGTAGCTAGCCACAAAGTTGGGGTCGTTACCGCCACATATAACGTTGGCAGCAGCATATTTATGCGGCCATTGATATAAAAATTCAAGGGTTCCAATGCCCCCCATCGACATGCCTATAATATAAACCCTACTCACATCCACCTTGCCTGAGCTTAGCAACTGCTCCACCAGTTCATTGACCAGAGCAGTTGGTTTGGTAGGTTCTGCACCAAGCGGAAACTCAAATACCCAAACCCCTGCAGGAGATTTTTTCTTTATCCTGTGCGTCCACATCTCTTCGGGTGGGCACTGTGGAAACAGCACGATGGCAGGATAATTTTTTCTTACTTCTTCATTCAAAAACAGCTTTGATCCATGGGTGAGCTGCTTTTGGTTGTCGTTGCCCCGCTCGCCGGATCCATGAAGAAAAAGTACCAAAGGATATTTCTTTCCTGATTTCATCTGCTCGGGATAAAGAATGTTATATTTTAAAGTATCTCCATCTTTTACAAATTCTTTTTTAATAAAAGCATCGGTATGTTGAGCTGTCAATCCACTAAAAATCATAAGAATAACGGAACTTAATAATAACCATGCCTTCATGTTATTGTATTTAATGAGTATTCGTATTATAGTTTTAAAAGGCATAAATATAAGCAATACTGACCTATCACATACTTTATTTGGCATTCATTTTTTACCTTGCACTTTAAATTTATATACTATGTTTTCAAAAGATATTTACATTAACCGTCGTAAGCGATTAAAAACCAAATTAAATACGGGCATTGTTCTTTTTATGGGTAACGTAGATGCCAGCATGAATTACCAGCACAATACCTACCATTTTCGGCAGGACAGTACTTTTTTATATTTCTTCGGTCTTGATTATCCTGGTGCGGCCGGGCTTATCGATTTTGAAAGTGGGGAAGAAATGTTGTTTGGTGATGATTTTACCATCGACGATATTATTTGGATGGGGCCGCAACCTACCTTAAAGGAAAATGCCGCTAAAGTGGGCATTTCGCAAACTCAGCCCTTTGGTAAGCTAAAGGATACCATAGCTAAAGCCATATCACAAGGGCGCAAAATTCATTTTACACCGCCATATCGCGGAAAAAATATCATTACTCTAAGCGAACTATTAAATATTCTGCCAGCACAGGTAAAAGAGCAAGCCTCGCTAAAATTGATAAAAGCTTGTATTGACCTACGATCCATTAAGGAACCCTGCGAAATAGAAGAGATGGAACGACATATGCAAACGGCCTATCGGATGCACACTACCGCTATGAAAATGGCACATGCGGGTAATTCCGAACAACAAATCACGGGCGCAGTTGAAGGTATATCTATGTCGGGAGGGGGGATGGTATCTTTTCCGGTTATCTGCTCGGTGCGAGGCGAAACATTGCACAACCATTATCATGGCAATACTTTAAAGC
>JAGXIP010000141.1 GCA_024635585.1 Saccharicrinis sp.
CAAATAAAGTCCACCAACAATGCCTACTACTTTAGGAATTGTACTTTGGGCTCCTTCGGACAGGGATGCCCATCCTTGCAAGAAACCTATAACTCCAAATATTAAAACAGCAGTAACGGCAACAATCTTTCCCCACTCCATACTTGTAAGATGGGTTCTGTCCATTTTATTTTTCGGAGGTAATCCAATATGTCCCAACGTTTTTTCGGAACGTAATATAAGCCATAAAACACCTAGAAGCATACCCAAACCGGAGGCCAGGTAACCGTATTCCCAGCTGACTTTCTCACCTAAATAACCAGCCACAAAGGGGGCTATAAATGCTCCAAGGTTTATTCCCATGTAAAAGATGGTAAAACCACCATCTTTACGCGGATCGTTATTCTCGTACAAATCGCCCACCATGGTGGAGATATTTGGCTTAAAGAACCCGTTACCCAGAATGAGCACGCCCAAGCCTGCATAAAACCAGAACTGGCGCGATTCCAAGTCATCGCCGCCAATTGCAGCTGCGGATAACATAAACTGTCCCACAGCCATAGTCAATCCGCCAATATAAATGGTCATCCTTTGTCCAAAAACCTTGTCGGCCAATATGCCGCCCAGCATGGGGGTTACAAATACCAACCCGGTAAATATTCCGTAAATGGTAAAAGCGGCCTCTCTGTCCAGCCCAAAACCCCCATTAGCAAATGAGGCGGTTAAAAAAAGCACCAGTAAAGCGCGCATACCATAATAACTGAATCGCTCCCACATTTCCGTGGCAAAAAGAGTGGACAACCCCATGGGGTGACCAAAAAATCCTCTGTCTTCGTTACTCATCTTTAATAGTTCTAATTATTGTATATTCTATATGTATCAAACCTTATTGTTAGTTATATTTGTGAGATATGCACAAATGTAGAAAAATGAGATAGCAATTATACTATTTTTTGCGATGTTAGTTGTTTTAATCGTTTTTTTACGATTAAAATTCGCTCACTTTTAATTTTTTTTCAAAATGAAGATATTAAATCCGGAACAAACCAGAGCTCTCGATCAATATTCTATCCAAAACGAACCTATACCGTCCATAGACCTAATGGAACGTGCTGCTCAAAGCTGCATTGATTGGTTGCTGGCCAACATTCATCAACAATCGTTTTATATTTTTGCCGGAGCGGGTAATAATGGCGGCGACGGATTGGCCATTGCCAGAACACTAAACCATTTCCCTTTCCATAAGAAAGTGTTTCTAGTAAAAACATCGAACAAGCTAAGTAAGGATACCAAAAAAAACCTAGATCGTTTGCAACAAACAGATGCATCGTGCCTTACCATTGTAGAAAAGATGAATGATATTGATTTTAATGAAATAAAGAAAGATGCTATTATTATAGATGCTCTATTTGGTTCGGGCTTGAACAGACCACTCGAAGGTTTATACCAAGAGGTGGTAGAAGAAATCAATAAACTATCTAACAAGGTTATTTCCATCGACATACCATCAGGCTTATTTGCCGAGTATGATAAAAACAGCAACCAAAGCACAAGCATAATAAAAGCACACACCACGCTTACTTTTCAAATGCCAAAGCTTTCTTTCTTTTTACCCGAAAGCAGCCATTATGTAGGTAAATGGCATGTTCTCAACATTGGATTATCCAATAAATTTACACAAGAACAGCCCTGCCAACACCATATTGTTGAGAAAAACGAAATTAAAAAGATGCATAAAAAAAGGGCATTGCACAGCCATAAAGGAAACTATGGCCATGCGCTGCTTATAGCGGGCTCCTACGGAAAAATGGGAGCTGCCATCATAAGCTCTAAAGCTTGCTTGCGTTCGGGTGTTGGCTTGCTTTCCACGCATGTTCCACACTGGGGCTACAATATTATTCAAACTGCCGTACCTGAGGCCATGACCAGCATCGACCGCTCAGATATGATTTTTACTGAATTCCCTGATTTAAATGGATTCAATGCTATTGGCATAGGCCCCGGACTGAATAAGAAGAAAAACTCTATTCTCGCCTTTGAAAATTTGCTCAATTCTATAAATAGTCAGGCTCTTGTAATTGATGCCGATGGGCTAAATATATTGAGCGAAAATAAACACCTGCTAAAAAAACTTCCTAAAAACACGATACTCACCCCGCATCCAAAAGAGTTTGAGCGATTGGCAGGCTCGTGGAAAAATGATATGCAAAAATTAGCTCTATTAAAAGAATTTAGTCAACAATACGAGGTAACTACGGTTTTAAAAGGAGCACACACCATAAGCTGCCTTGCGGATGGCACTTGCTATTTTAACACTACAGGTAACCCCGGTATGGCTACTGCCGGAAGTGGCGATGCGTTAACCGGGGTTATTTTGGCACTTCTGGCTCAGGGCTATTGTTGCAAAGATGCTGCTATCTTTGGCGTTTATGTCCATGGCAAAGCAGGTGACATAGCCTTAAAAAAAGAATCGGCAGAATCGTTAATTGCGTCCGATATAATAAGTTGCTTAGGTGCAGCGTTCAAAGGGTTAGAAGTTAGGGGTTAGAAGTTAGGAGCTGGAGGCGTGGAGCAAAGAGCATGGAGCATGGAGCATGGGGCGAAGGGCCTACAGGAAATAGCGGAAAGCGGAGAGCGGAGAGCATAAAGAAGAAAGCGGAGAGCGTAAAGTGGAAAGAAAGACAGGTAAGAGAATATAAATTATAAAAACATTGTAAATCAACATACTTATGAATAATTCACGAAGATTAATTTTTGCACTAATAGCTGCAATTAGCTTTTCAACGGTTCTGTTTTCACAAAAAAAAGGATCCGCACAGGTAGAAGTGAAACCCACAAGCCAAATTACAGATGCAGGCTTGCAATCGCTCACTTATATGCTGCCACAAACCATTATACAGGTGGATATCACCATGGAAAAACGGATAATGAAAGCTGGTCCTTACTATCGCTATTCGCAACGCTTATTAAATCTAAGTGCTGCCATTACCGAAGACAGTGAGGAGTGGCTTATTAAAGACGTGCGCATAAGCACCGCTGGCAAGGCCGACAAGAGCAAACAATTTAGTATTTTCGCCACCGGTAACACCTCGGCAAATATGCTAACCTTAAGCTCCGATGGTGTGTTGATGGGCATAAACAATACCCCTATTTTTACAACTGAACTCCCCACCTCAAAGTCAAATTTAGAGCCTTTGCCGGCAGATGTTAACTTTGATAATGTGGCTTTAAGCGAAGATTTATTGTACAAAACCTCATCGGCAGCTATGGCTCAAGAGGCTGCCAACATGGTGTATAAATTACGTAAAAGCAGAGTTGAGATACTAAGCGGAGAAATGGAGAATTTACCTCCCGATGGTGAAGCCTATAAAACGGTATTACACGAAATAGAAAAACAAGAAAAAGACTTTATTTCCCTTTTTGCCGGAAAAACCATCACCCTAACCCAAACGCAACGTTTTGAGCTCACACCAGATCCGTTGAGCAGTTATGCTAATCATGTTCTTTGCCGTTTTAACAAGCAAAAAGGATTGGTTGATGCCATGGACGTTACCGGCACACCTATCTATTTAAAACTGGATATAGTTAATAAGGACGACTTAAAAAATAAACAACTAGAACCCTCAAAAAACCCTCAAAAAAACGGCTTATTCTATACTCTTCCTTCTTGGGGTACGGTACAAATATTGGATAAAAACACAACTATTATTTCCGAAAAAGTAGCTTTAGCGCAATACGGACAACTAGTTTCCATGCCTGCATCAATATTAGAAAAAGAAGGTGTAGTTGTTGAAATATCCCCAGCTACAGGTGCACTGATTTCGGTAGGAAGCAAGTGACAGGAAGAGTGCAAGGGGCGTGGAGCGAGGGGCGAAAAAATAAGCGGACAGCGTAAAACGTAAAGAGAAGAAATAGAAATAAGAAATGGAAATAGTTAGAAATAGAGGAGAAATTTAGATATATGGATGTAGCCAGTTTAAAAATCTATTGCCACCCTAAGACCCATCATCACTGATAAACAAAAGAGCACATAACCTAAAGTTTATTTCACTGACAGATATCACAAACATTGCGACAGATATTATCTAGCTTAGCCAATAAGCATTAACCTTCATTTTTAAATATTTTTATTGGTATAGATTCATCAAAAATTAAACATACAATATATGAGTAACGAAATAGCAAAACTACAGCCCACCTTAGTATGGGAAAATTTTTATGCCTTAACGCAAATACCCCGTCCCAGCAAAAAAGAAAAAAAAGCCGCTGAACATATAGTTGAATTTGGAAAAAAAATGGGTCTGGAAACAATTGTGGACGGCATTGGTAACGTCATTATAAAAAAGCCAGCCACCAAGGGAATGGAAGACAGGAAAACTATTGTTTTACAAGGACATGTAGACATGGTGCCACAAAAAAATAGCGACAAGGTTCATGATTTTGAGAAAGATCCCATACAAACTTATATTGAAGACCGTTGGGTAAAAGCTGATGGAACAACCTTAGGAGCCGATAATGGTATTGGCGTAGCGGTTGCCATGGCCGTTCTGCAAGCCACCGACCTACAACATGGCCCCATAGAAGCCCTTTTTACCATTGACGAAGAAACAGGCATGACAGGTGCTTTTGGACTGGAAGCTGGCATCTTAAATGCTGACATATTATTAAACCTGGACTCAGAAGACGAAGGAGAACTTTACGTAGGTTGCGCCGGAGGTTCGAATGCCAACTTCACATTTAAATACGATGAAGTAAAACCCGATGCAGGTTCCGTTGCATTTAAGATATCGCTTACCGGATTAAAAGGTGGACACTCGGGTATGGACATTGTTTTAGGACGTGGCAATGCCAACAAATTAATTTTCCGATTACTCAAAGAAGTCATTTCCGCTTACGGCGCACGCCTGTCCTCCATCAACGGTGGAAGTTTGCGCAACGCCATCCCACGCGAAGCATTTGCCATAGTTACCGTCCCCACCAATAATGTGATTGAATTTACCGAAACCATGGATGAATTTGCTGCCATATACCAAAGCGAACTGGCGGCCACTGAACCAAATCTTAAACTACTTGCCGAAAAATGTGATATGCCTGCCGTTTTAATGGACGAGCTATCGCAGGATGATTTGGTAAATGCCATACAGGCTTGTCCCAATGGCGTTATTCGTATGAGCGACACGATGGAAGGCCTGGTAGAGACCTCATTGAACCTGGCCATTGTTAAATCAGAAGGAGGAGAAACAAAGGCTATGTGCTTGATACGAAGCTCTGTTGATACAGCAAAAGAAGATGTAGAATCAACCTTAGAAAGCATATTTAGATTAGCAGGTGCAAATGTTGAATTTAGCGGTCAGTATCCGGGCTGGAAGCCCAATCCCGATTCGGAAATACTAACCGTAATGAAAGATGTTTACAATAAACAGTTTGGTAAAATCCCCGAAGTTAAAGGTATTCATGCCGGACTAGAATGTGGGATCTTGGGAGCTGTTTACCCAAAATGGGACATGATTTCCTTTGGCCCCACCATACGCTTCCCACACTCCCCCGACGAGAAAGTTAACATCGAGAGCGTAGAGAAATTTTGGAATTATCTTATAGAAACACTAAAAGCTGTGCCAAAAAAATAAATCATATGCCCACTGTTGTTACCGAGGGTTTCGCTTTAAGCGAAGCCCTCGGTTATTTTAAACCCCTATCAGAATTTACCTTAACTATTGAGGAAATAAAAGGTTGATTTTGCACACCTTAATTTGTTTACCACGAAAAAATATAGCTGAAATTACATAAATAATCGAAATTTATTAGGTTTACTATGTGAAAATAGCTACATTTGAGGTGTATTTTTAAAAGATGACAAGATCAATACCATATAACGTACCACTAAACACCTATGTGCTCAGAGAAGCCATAGGCGAATATCGCTCTCCAAACGATAAAATCAGTCGTATGCAAAAAGAAGGAGAGTTGATAAGACTAAAAAAAGGGATGTATGTTGCCAACCCCACTGAAAATGGTCAGGAAATATCGCGAGAGCTAATTGCCAATAATTTGTACGGCCCCTCATACGTATCGTTCCAAAGTGCCCTTTCGTATCATGGCCTAATTCCCGAAAGAGTACGTGCCGTAATATC
>JAGXIP010000142.1 GCA_024635585.1 Saccharicrinis sp.
GATTATGAGGACTTGAGAGCTTCCATGGAAAAGCTACAATTGAACGATGCCTCCCTAACTTTTGAGCCGGAGTCATCGGCAGCCCTAGGATTTGGATTTCGTTGTGGCTTTTTGGGAATGTTGCACATGGAAATTGTTCAGGAGCGTTTGGAACGAGAGTTTGACATGAACGTGATAACTACCGTGCCCAACGTACCCTATATTGTACATACCCGTAAGGGTGAGGTGATGGAGGTGCATAATCCATCCGGATTACCCGAACCCACTGTTATCGACTGGATAGATGAGCCCTACATTCATGCGCAGGTTATTACTAAGTCGGAGTACATAGGGCAGATAATGACCTTGTGCCTTAATAAACGGGGCGAAATGGTGAAACAGGAATACCTTACTTCCGACAGGGTTGAGTTGAGTTACAATATGCCTTTGGCCGAAATTGTGTTTGACTTTTACGATAAGCTAAAGAGTATTTCCAAAGGATATGCCTCTTTTGATTACTATCCTACAGCGTTTAAGCCTGCCAAGTTAGTTAAGTTAGACATCTTATTAAACGGTGAAAGTGTGGATGCATTGTCAACCCTTATCCACTTCGACAATGCCCAAGCCTTAGGGCGCAGGATGTGCGAAAAGTTGAAGGAACTAATACCTCGTCAGCAATTTGATATAGCCATACAGGCTGCTATCGGTAGTAAAATTATATCGCGAGAAACCGTAAAGGCAGTGCGCAAAGATGTTACAGCTAAGTGTTATGGTGGCGACATAAGCCGTAAGCGTAAGCTTCTAGAAAAGCAGAAAAAAGGTAAAAAGCGGATGAAACAGATAGGTAATGTAGAGGTGCCACAAAAGGCATTTATGGCGGTACTAAAATTGGATTAGGGAAGCCCACTCTAGCTCCCCCGAATGGGGGAAAACTAAAAACGCAGAAAAGTCATCATACATTGGAATATACTTTAGGATTGGTTCTTTGAATCAGTCCTATTTTTTTTAAGAATTATACGTGTTAAATAGACCTAATTTGTCATAATTACAGTTAATCAAATAAACTAACCAATAAAAAAAACTGTTAAATGAAAAGATTGATTCTGGTAGCTCTTATTTTTTTAGTAGCTTTAAATTCTTACGGTCAAAAATACGAACTGTCCGTTTCGTATTCTCCCTTGTCTCCTTATGGGGTTGAAAAAATGATTGATGGAAAAGCCCCGGGACAAAGCAAATATTTTGTACTGGGTGCTATAAATGGCGATTATTATGCCTATTTGAACGATTGGTTAAAGTTGGGAGTGAATGTAATGTACGATCGTGCTTATGCCGAAGGAGTTGCTTATGTTGGCTACTGGTTTAGCTATGGGCATGATGAATTTGAATATTCTGCAACAAAATCTGTATTAGTTTTTTCACCTCAAATTGATTTTGAATACCTTCGACATCCTAAATTTAGAATGAGCAGCGGCTTAGCCGTGGGTTATGCTATAGAACAGTTAAGCAATAACTCCTATGTTAATGGGGACTATGCCGATGGGGTCACTTTTCATTTAAACTTAGTTAGTTTTAGATGGGGGAAAAAAAGCGGTTTAACCGGAAATTTTGGCGTTGGTTACAAAGGTTTATTAAGTCTGGGCTATTTTGTGCGGTTTTAAAATTATTAACAAAAAAAAGTCGGAGACTAACTTAGTGTCCGACGTTTTTTATATACTAT
Organism: Saccharicrinis sp.; assembly: GCA_024635585.1. Taxonomy (GTDB): domain Bacteria; phylum Bacteroidota; class Bacteroidia; order Bacteroidales; family Marinilabiliaceae; genus Saccharicrinis. The sequence goes on from JAGXIP010000142.1 coordinate 1,697, forward strand.
CACATGCAGTTTCTAAACTCAAAGTTTTTAAATCTTGAACTTTAAGCTTTAAACTCAAAACTTTCAACTTTTTACTTTCAACTCAAGATTACATCACCAGCTTGTATCCTTTGCCGTGTACGTTAATAATCTCAACCGAAGGCTCTTCTTTCAAGTGCTTACGAAGTTTGGTAATATAAACGTCCATACTCCTAGCGTTAAAGTAATTATCATCCACCCAAATGGTCTTTAGTGCAAAGTTACGCTCCAATACTTTGTTGGCATTGTTGCAAAGTAGCTTTAAAAGCTCCGACTCTTTGGTAGTTAGTTTAACAATGCTATCGCCGTCAATTAATTGTTGCTTTTGGGTGTCAAATTTTAATTTGCCCAACTGATACACATCTTGCAGTGCACTAACACCTTTGGTTCTGCGAATGATTGCTTCAAGCCTAAAAAGGAGCTCTTCCATGCTAAATGGCTTGGTGATATAATCATCGGCACCAATTTTAAAACCCTTAAACACATCTTCCTTCATTGTTTTAGCAGTAAGGAATATGATGGGGATGTCCGCATTAATTAAACGGATGTCTTTGGCTAGGGTAAACCCATCCTTTTTTGGCATCATCACATCAAATACGCACAAGTCGTATGTGTTTGCCGTAAATGCTTTATAAGCTTCTTCACCGTCCGGACAAAGGTCGGTTTTGTATCCTTTGGCCTGAAGATATTCACGCAAAAGCATACCTAAATTTTCGTCATCTTCTGCTAAAAGAAGTTTGTATTCTTTTTCCATTCTTTTGTGCTTTTTATCGGTAAAAAGATTTCAAATTTTGTTCCTACATTAATTTCGCTTGTTACGGATATTGTTCCACCGTGATCTTCAACAATTTTTTTTACATACGCCAGTCCTAAACCAAAGCCTTTTACATCGTGAACGTTACCGGTAGGCACGCGGTAAAATTTCTCGAAAATTCTATGTAGGTTTTCCTTGGATATACCCAAACCGTTGTCTTTAACGGATATTATTACCCCGTTGTTTTTATTCCATGTGTTAACGTGCAGTATGGGTCTTCCTTTTCGGTATTTGTAAGCGTTGTCGAATAAATTAAAAATTACATTGGTAAAATGTACCTCATCCACGTAAATAATATTGTTTTTTGCTTCGAGGCTTTCTATAATCTTACCGTTTTTATTTTCTATTTTGAGCTTAAAGTTAGTAGAAACATTGTGAATTAATTGATTTACATCTATTTTTTTTATTTTTAGCCCCGCTTTGCCCTTGTCAAAGATGGCCATTTGCAGCACCTTTTCTACCTGATAGCTAAGTCTTTTACTTTCGTCCTGTATAACACTGGAGATATGTTGTAAGGTTGCAGGCGTTTTTGCAACTGTACCGTCTTTTAGCATTTGCGAAGCTAATGATATGGTAGATATGGGTGTTTTAAACTCATGCGTCATGTTGTTGATAAAATCGTTTTTGATTTCATCCAGCCTTTTTTGCTTAAAAATAATCATAATGGTTATGATAGAAGTAAAAATCATGATTAAGGTAAAAACCGCTGAAGGAATAAAAGTAGCTACCGATTCCAACATGAAATTAGGTCGTTCTGTAAAATACAAATTAATATGGTGCGCTTCGGGGTGCGGGTCGTTGGGGAAAAGGTATTTTTGATAGATGGTTTTTGATGCGTTGGGTTCGTATCCGGTTGTAGCCATGGCCATTTTTCCTTTCCCATCGAATATGGCAAATTGAAATTGAAGGGTGATCCTGCGATCTTCCAATTGTTTCATTAGCAGCACATCTACTTTTTCGCGATCCACACGTTCAGATATGGATCTTTTGGGAAAAAATGTATTTAGTACCATTTCGGCCTTGGCTTCCACCTTTGCTTTCAATTCTTCCTGTATGCTAAGTAAGGCATTGGTTAAAGGGCCAAACTTACTGCTGCGTGTTGATATGGGCGACCGATTGTCTAAACTAAATATAAGGGAATCCTCATTAAAAGTACGCAGGGTAGTGCTGATGTATTGATCCTGAAGCTGAAACCGAAAAGATATATCCAGTATATCTTCGTCGCTCAGTACCCCATTTTTATTTTCATTATCGAAATATTTTGGTGATCGTTGCAGGTTTTTAGGTAACCTTTGCGATGCTTGCTGGGTTTTAAGGTACGATTGCTTAATCATAGAAGCTTGCTCGGCAACTTCTTCGCGCTCGAGCTTGTTTACCACGTTGCTCATAGCCTGCTTTACCACTTTGTCAAATTCTTCTTCTTTACGCTGGCTATCACTTTGCATCCAAATGGTTTGTATATAAACGATACCGGCCAAACTGGCTGCAATAATAAATGATAAAAGATAGATGTATTTTTTACTCATTTTCGGTATTAAATAAGAGGTGCAATATAGCTATTTGCCCACAAATATGGCAAATATACATATTAAATAGTTATGCGTATCAACTTAGCAGATGGTTGTTTTGTGCAGATACGTTTTGCAAAGCTTGCATCGCCGCATTTTGCTGCGATTCTTTTTTTGAGTTGCCTCGGCCTTGTCCGGTGGGTACATTTTCAATCTCTACCACCGAAACAAAAACTGGATCACGATCTAAAGTACTGGGTATCTCATCGGTAATGAAATGGATTTCGCGTTTGTATTTTTGTGCCCATTCAATCAATGCCGACTTATAGTTGTCGTCGTTATCCGATATCTTGTTGAGATCGACAAAAGGTGTCAATATTTTTTTTAAGATAAATTTTCGGCATCTTTCATAACCACCATCAATAAAAATTGCACCTATCAAAGCTTCCAAAGCATCGCCCGGAATATTTGTTTTTTTAAGCGATAAATGCGATTGTGAATTGATGAGCTCATTGAGCCCTATTTTATATGCCGTTTTATTTAAAAACGAACGATTAACAATTTTAGAACGGGTTTTTGTCAAAAATCCTTCGTTACGATCTGGATATTTATGAAATAATTCGTGTGCTATAATGGCACCCAGCATGGCGTCGCCTAAAAATTCCAGGCGTTCATTGTTAATAATCTGTCCGTTTTCTTTCTTTTTTAAGGCCGATTTATGAATTAATGAAACCTCAAATAGTGCCAGATTTCGAGGGTAAAAGCCTATTGTTTTCCGCAATAACAAATAAAGCTTCCTCCGTTTGGGAGAAAGCTTTATCGTATTCAAAAGTAACTTAAACACAATGTATTAAATTGTTTTAAATATCACCGATGCATTATGTCCACCAAAACCAAATGTATTGGATAATGCAACATTTACCTCCCGCTCTTGCGCTTTGTGAAAAGTCAAATTAAGCTTTGGATCAATTTCAGGGTCGTCCTCAAAATGATTAATGGTAGGTGGTACAATGTTGTTGTTGATTGCCAAAATACAAATAATGGATTCAATGGCTCCGGCAGCACCCAAAAGGTGACCTGTCATCGACTTTGTGGAGCTAATGCTCAACTCATAAGCGTGTTCTCCAAATACTTCTTTAATGGCAAGGGTTTCGGCAATGTCGCCACGTGGCGTTGCTGTGCCGTGTACATTAATGTAATCCACTTGCTCTGGTTTGATGTCATTATCTTTCATTGCGGCTAACATCACATTTTTGGCACCCAGTCCATCCGGATGGGGAGCTGTAAGGTGATGTGCATCAGCTGTCATACCAGAACCAACAACTTCGCAATATATTTTAGCACCTCGTGCTTTGGCATGTTCATATTCTTCAAGAATCAGAGCAGCACCCCCTTCACCCATCACAAAACCGTCGCGACCTTTGTCGAACGGGCGTGAGGCAGTGGATGGATCATCGTTTCTTGTAGATAATGCCTGCATTGAGTTAAAACCGGCAATGCCTGCTTCGCATATAGCTGCTTCAGAACCACCAGTAACAAATACTTTGGCTTTGCCTAAACGGATTAAGTTAAAAGCATCACCTATGGCACTTGTGGACGAAGCACATGCCGAAACGGTATTGTAATTTGGTCC
>JAGXIP010000143.1 GCA_024635585.1 Saccharicrinis sp.
CGCTGATATTGCGCTGTTTAGCCGTTTTATAGCTTTGGGTTTTTCTAAAACAACATTTTCTTTTGAAGATAAAAAGCTATTTGAAGAACTGGAGCAAATTAATAAACAGGGATTAACACAGATTACCCACCACCTACTAAAGCACCGGGAGACCTTTGCTAAAAACTACAATAAAACAGTTGATTTAGTAAGTGACCAGTTTCGGGAATACCTAGGTAAAACAAGCGTAGAAACCCGCATTTACAACAACTGGCTTACCATTGCTTCAGCTTATGCCACAGTTGCTCAAATTGCAGAGCTACCTTTTAAGTATGAGGAAATCATTCAGCTTTTTGTGGAGATGATGGTGGAGCAAAATAAAGAAACTGCCCGTAACGATGATTTGGGTATCTTCTGGAAAACGGTACAATACCTTATCAGTTCCAATATGCTATATGATGGTGGAGATTACAAAGTGGTTTATGTAGATAGGATTCACCGTATATTTAAGCAAGATAACGAATGGAAGAAAAGCGAAATTATACTTCAAGAGCCACAGTATGTGCTTTACTTATCGGTGAGCCGTGTGTTTGGTTTGTATAAATCTCAAGCATTGCGTGAGGGTGATAAACCCTTACCCGATGCTACGGTTGAATATTACTTAAAGAATAGTCCGGCTTATATCTGCGATACCAAAAAGGTGAGTTTTAAAAAAATAGATGCTAAAAGTGGTATGCAAGAATACGATGAAAACGGAGTTAAGAAATTCACCAGTACTACGGCTTTTGTATTTTATATCGACCTGCTAAATTTGAGTATAGATAATGCCAAGCGAGATGATATCTCCTAAGCGCATGAGCATTGAAAAAATATTGGCGAGAGTTTCTAAATGGTAGAAACTCTCGCTTTTTTTATGAGTAGAAATGAAGACAACCTGAATTGGATTCCTAAAAATTAGAATATTCTTACAAAACTGGTTACTTAGATTACTTATAGTACTTAATATCTTATTAATACTTAGTTATTAGATGCTTAACCAATGAACTAATGATTGACTAAGTTACTTGGGGTTACTTAGAGTTACTTAGTTTTAGCGTTATTTTGTATTGGTTACTTTGTAGGTACTTAGTTACTTAGTGAAAATGAGGTGTTGAAATATAGTTAAAATGCTTGTTTATAGTGTTTTAGGTGTGACTAAGTAAGCTCAGTAACCAAAGTTCCCGAAATGTAGGTATATCTGTTGAAAAAAAATCATTTTACGTATTTGACAATCATATTTATTTTATATTTTTGACTAAAATTGACAAGTCAATCTTTAGAAAGATGATAATAGGACAAAAACTCAGAGAATTAAGAGAAGAAAAAGGATTATTGCTTCGACAAGTTGCTGCTGAATTGGAGGTCGATACGGCTTATATAAGCAAAATGGAACGTGGCGAAAAAAACATTAGAAAGGAATTCATAATCCAACTAGCAAGTTTATACAACCATAATCAAGATGAATTATTGGCTCTATGGTTGGCTGATAAGATATATGATACCGTGAAAGATGAAGCGATGGCTTTTGAAGCAATTGAAATAGCAAAAAAATATTTATCAAAAGAAATTTAAGAGATTAATATATGTCAGAAGACCAAAAAAAGCAGTTGGAACAACAACTTTGGAATATAGCGAATGAGCTGAGAGGTAAAATGAATGCCGATGAGTTTCGTGATTATATACTAGGTTTTATTTTTTACAAGTATTTGGCTGAAAAAATGGAGATTTATGCCAATGCCATACTAAAACCTGACGGTATTGTTTATACTGATATTAAAGAAAATTCGAAACAAGGACAAGAGTATATTGAGGCTATAAAGGAGGAAGCTCTTGAAAAATTAGGCTATTTTTTAACGCCATCTGAATTGTTTAGTGAAGTTGCTATCCGGGGAAATGGAAATGGAAAAGAAGAGAGTAATTTTATTCTTGAAGACCTACAAAAAATATTAAATAACATTCAGCTTAGTACGATGGGAACGGAGAGCGAAGAGGACTTTGATAATCTGTTTGAGGATATGGACTTAAACAGCACAAAGCTTGGTAAGTCTCCTGAAGCTCGAAATGCAATAATCGCCAAAGTGTTATCTCATCTTGATAAAATAGACTTTAAACTTGAAAACACCGAGCTTGATGTTCTTGGAGATGCTTATGAATACTTAATTGGACAATTCGCAAGTGGAGCAGGTAAAAAAGCAGGTGAGTTTTATACGCCACAAGAGGTAAGTATTGTATTGGCTAAGTTGGTTACCACCGGAAAAACAAAATTAAAATCGGTGTACGACCCTACTTGCGGTTCTGGTTCTTTACTTTTAAGAGTTGCCAAAGAGGTTGAAGAAGTAAATAACTTTTACGGACAGGAATTAAACCGTACCACATACAACCTTTGCCGAATGAATATGATTTTGCACGATGTACATTATCGCAAATTCGACATAAAGCAAGAGGATACTTTAGAACATCCACAACATCTTGACAAACAGTTTGAAGCCATAGTTGCTAATCCTCCTTTTTCAGCGAATTGGAGTGCTAACCAATTATTTACAAGTGACGACCGCTTTAGTCAATACGGCAAGCTTGCACCATCAAGCAAAGCCGATTATGCCTTTGTTCAACACATGATTTATCATCTGGCAGAAAATGGCACAATGGCGATAGTTCTTCCACATGGAGCATTGTTTAGAGGAAGTGCAGAAGGTCATATTCGTAAATACTTAGTTGAAGAAAAGAATTATTTGGATGCAGTTATAGGATTACCTGCTAACCTATTCTATGGCACACCTATTCCAACATCAATAATGGTGTTTAAAAAATGTCGAGAGAATCCTGATAATGTTCTATTTATTGACTCAGGTCAGCATTTCGAGAGGGGTACACAAAACATGTTGCGGTCGCATCATATTGATAAAATTGTATCAACCTACCGAGAGCGTGTTGCCATTGATAAATACAGCTACATCGCTCCTTTGAGTGAAATAGCGGAGAATGATTACAATCTTAATATCCCTCGTTATGTAAATACCTTTGAAGAGGAAGAACATGTTGATATTAAAGCCGTTTCATCACGCTTAAAGGAGCTTGAATTGGAGATGAACCAAACAAATGATGAACTATCTGCATTTTGTAAAGAATTAAACATTGATACGCCGTTTTAGTCATGATAAAATTGAAAGACCACAATTTATATGTTGGTACTAAGGAAGAGTATCAAACAGCATTAAACAAAGGGATGAAAATAGTTTGTGCCTTGAATCGTGCAAATGGATATGTAACGCATCAATCTATTGTTGGTTGGCATGGTAGAGGCTGCGACCCATCAAGTCCACATTATCTATTTAAAAAGGATGCAGATGCAATTTACCTTAATATGATTGATGGTGACGACCCAAAGTATGTTAATGATGAAATGATAAATCCTACATTAGAATTTATCAATGAACATATTGGGCAAGAAAAAGATGTTTTTATCTATTGCAGCCTAGGTGAATCCCGAAGTCCTTCTATCGCTTTAATGTATTTGCTAGAGCAGAATTTGATTGAAAAAAGCGAAAACACTTTCAATATTTTCAAAACTGAATATTATCCAAACTATTCTCCTAAAAGCGGGAATTTACTATACATAAAAAGACGATGGGGAATTTAAAAAGCATACCTGAAATACGTTTCCCAGAGTTTAAAGCAGGATGGGAACACAAACCATTAAATCATTATTTAAAGGAATCAAAAGCTCTAAATATTAATTTGAAATACGATAAAACCCAAGTGTTATCTGTTTCAGGAGAGCTTGGATGTGTAAATCAAATAGAGCACATGGGTAGGTCATACGCAGGTGAATCGGTTCATAACTATGGAGTAGTTGAAAACGGAGATATTGTTTATACCAAAAGTCCATTAAAGGCTAATCCTTTTGGTATTGTGAGACTTAATACAGGAAAGGCAGGTATTGTATCTACGCTTTATGCGGTATATAAGGTAAAAGAAAAAAATGCAACTGGTGAGTTTATTGATTACTACTTTTCGTTAGATGCCAATACCAACCGATACTTGCGACCGTTGGTGCGTAAAGGGGCAAAAAACGATATGAAGATTAACAATGCCTACGTGTTGCACGATAAGATATATGCCCCCTCTGTTGAAGAGCAAAAACGTATAGCTGCATTTCTTAAAATAACAGATAGGCGTTTAGCCCAACTAAAAGAGAAAAAAGCTCTTTTACAAGAATACAGAAAAGGTACGATGCAAAAGCTTTTCTCACAGGAGCTGCGCTTTAAAGATGAAAATGGGAATGAATTTCCTGAATGGGTAAAGAAGCGATTAGTAGAAGTTTGCACTAAAATTAATAGTGGTAAAACCCCATTAGGTGGAGAAAGTGTATATACTGATAAAGGAATTCTCTTTATTCGAAGTCAGAACGTTATAGATAATAAACTGTCATACGAGAAATCAACTTATATACCAGAAAGTATTAATGATACAATGAAAAATAGCATTGTTAAACCTTTAGATATATTATTGAACATTACAGGAGGTTCATTAGGAAGAAGCTGTGTGGTTCCGCTAGATTTTTCTATAGCAAATGTAAATCAACATGTATGTATTATAAGAATTAATAACAAAAACAATCCATTTTTCATACAATTATATTTAGCTACTGAGAAAGGACAAAATAAGTTGTTTAGTTTGCAAACAGGAAGCGGTCGAGAGGGTTTAAATTTCCAAAGTATCAAAAATTTAAAAATTAGTTTTCCCATATTAGAAGAGCAAGATAGAATTGCTAATTTTCTTTCAGGTATCGACCAGAAAATCAACATCTGCCAAAACAAGATTGAAGAAACTAAAGCATATAAAAAGAGCCTATTGCAAAAAATGTTTTGCGTTTAATATATATTAGAATATGAGAAAGACATTCAACATTTACTGTGATGAAAGTTGCCATATAGAGAACGACCATAAGGACTACATGTTACTTGGGTGCGTTAGCTCGGCATACAATCAGGTAAAACGCCATACCGAACGAATCAAAAACATAAAAACAAAGCATAATTTCTATGGCGAAATTAAGTGGAGTAATGTTTCAACATCGCAATATCAGTTTTATAAAGAATTGCTTGAGTATTTTTTTGATACCGATTTAAGATACAGAGCTGTTCTTGTGGATAAGAAGAAAATTAAGAACGATGCTTTTAATCAGGATTACGACACTTTCTATTATAAAATGTACTACTACTTGCTCAATCACAACAAAAACAGCATGTATAGCTACAATGTTTATCTCGATATAAAAGACACCCTTAGTGCCTACAAAGTAACTAAGCTAAAAGAGATTTTAAACACGCAATTTGGGGTTTTTAATAATGTGCAGAATATACGTTCTCATGAAAGTATTATACTGCAAATAGCAGATTTAATTACAGGAGCATTAGCCTATAATTTGAACAATGCCGACAAAAAAGTAAAGGCAAAAACAGATTTAATAAGCCTAATAAAAAAACATGCTCCCAAAGGTTTAGATCAAAACTCTGACTATAACGAAAATAAGTTGAACCTGTTTTTTATAGAATTGCGATAGTATGCCATTTAACCTGCTAAAAAAATACAATCAACTTTTAGAGCTTGCTGCCTTAAATCCGGCACAGCAAAAAAAATCGTTACAGTCTATCTTTGACCGAGACATCACAAATAATCCATCGTTTAAGTTTAAACAAAGGCAAATAACGCCTACGCCCAAAGATGGAGAAATTAAGATGAGCACCTTGTATACCCACCTGACAACAGTTATCGTTGACAAGGTGACAAGAAAGAGGGAGTTTGATAACGACAGAGCCATTCGATTGCATTGGGTAAAATGCCATGTTGATGAAAACAAAAAGGACAACATGCTTATTTTCTCAGTAAAAGAACCAGAAGGCAATCGTACCTACATTTACGATAAAGATGAAAAATATGTGGTGGTTTTAGAACCGCTGCGAGCTAAGGATGAGTATTATTTACTTACTGCTTACTACGTAAAAGGTAAAGATGCGAAACGAGATAAATTTGCAAGTAAATATAAAAGACGATTGAATGAAGTGCTATAAAACGCAAAAAACGCATAACATCGAGGCTATGCGTTTTTCGATTTCTTTCCTCCGAACGGAAGGATGAACTCGTTGCAAAGATAACGCATATTTGGCCAATAAGCCAAATATTAAGTCAAAATAATGCGTTTAAACACTTTTATAGAAAAGATTAAGACATTATAAATGAGCCGACAAACAGAACAGATACTTGAAGACCAACTGGTTGGGCAACTGCAAAACTTGGGTTATGGTTTGGTACAAATAAAAGAAGAAACAGAGTTAATTGCCAATTTAAAACAGCAATTGGAGAAGCATAATGGCATTTTGTTTTCTGATGGTGAGTTTAGTAAAGTTATTAATATTCTAACCAAAGGTTCTGTTTTCGAGAAATCAAAAACGCTTCGTGAAAAACAACATATTATTCGTGACAATGGTGAGAATCTTTACTTTGAATTTATCAACTCCGAAAAATGGTGTCAAAACCAATTTCAGGTTACGCATCAAGTAACCATTGATGGCAAATACAAAAACCGCTACGATGTTACCATACTAATCAATGGATTACCTTTGGTTCAAATTGAGTTAAAACGAAGAGGATTAGAACTAAAAGAGGCTTTTAATCAG
>JAGXIP010000144.1 GCA_024635585.1 Saccharicrinis sp.
AAAAAAGTAGTGGTTATCGAAGATTTGATATCTACCGGCGGAAGCAGCCTAAAAGCTGTAGATGCACTACGCGATGCAGGTTGCGAGGTGCTGGGTATGGTGGCCATATTTACCTATGGATTTAAAACCGCCGAAGAAAACTTTGCCAAAAACCAAGTAGAGCTGCACACACTTAGCAACTACCAAGCACTGATAGAAGTGGCAGCAGCTACCGGTTATGTATCCTCAGAAGATGTAAAAACGCTAAGCAACTGGAGAGTAGACCCTGCCAATTGGGGAAAATAGTGTTTTTTTAACGAAGTGTTTAAAAACTAATGCAGCAATCCGCCGATTAGCATGTTTTGATATGCGATAGCAGATTTGTGATTGGCGATTTGTGATAGCAGATTGCTGAGCTATTCTGCTATCCGCAAGTTTCTTGAATTAGTTGCTATATAATAAGGTTATCTGCAATTTCTCCTACTAAGGTTTTAAAAAAATAGAAATAAGCTTTCAATTATATTTAGTAAACCTATTTTTTCGAAATAAACCTTAGTAGCATAAGATAAACACCTAACAAAGACCTTATTACCCTATTTTTAGACAAAGCAATACAACCAAAATAATTTGGTTGTATCTGGAAAATAGTGGGTATTTCAAGGATTACATAGTTGGGCCTGTCTCAAACGTTCAGAATATCCAATATTGATTCATTACCGTTCGCTTTCCGAATGCAAGTTCGGAAAGCGAACGGTAAAAGCATAGTCCTTTAGGGCTATGTGAATTAATAGCAGTAAGTAAAAGGCTTTAAGCCCGACCTGTATTGTATTGCTGACTGTTTTACTCAAGCTTTTTTTCGATTATCCACTACAAATCATATACAGCCAAAATAATTTAAACTATGACAAAATTTGAAAGCGATATAAAAATTGCCCCGCACAGTCAAGAAAAGATTTTTTCTTTTATCTCCAACTTCAATAATTTTGAAGATCTGATACCACAGGATAAAATAAAAGATTGGGAAAGCACCGAGGACACCTGCCGTTTTAAGGTGGATGGCATTGGCGAAGCTGGCCTTAAAATCATTGAAAAAGAACCATTCAAAACCGTTAAATTTTCTACAGACGGAAAAGTACCTTTCAATTTCTTCCTCTGGGTACAGCTAAAAGAAGTAGCCGATAACGATACCCGCATAAAATTGACCTTAAAAGCCGATTTAAACCCCATGATGAAAATGGTGGTAGCCAAACCGATAAATAAGTTTTTAAATATGCTGGGCGACTCTATTGCCGGGTATCATTATGAGAAATAATTAACTTTTTAAAAAATGAATTATCTTAATTCTGTTACAGCGTGCTTTATTAATTGGATTGCTAAAATAGGAAAAAATATTATTCCTATACCACTCTACAGATGCAACTTGCTCGATGCTACCGAGCACGAATTGTTTTCAAAAAGAAATGAGGCACGTCTGGATTCGGCTATCCGCGACCTAAAAAAAGTTTCATTATTTTAAAATGGGTTGTATAATATTCTGGTTCTGTATGATTTATAGCGGGTGTCAGGATAATATTATTGAGCCCATTTAGAGCCTGCTCCGCCTTAGCGGAGGCTCTTGTTTAACGTCATTTTCACCCAGCAATCCCCTACTGCCGCCGGGCAGACATACGGGACTATTCAAATTAAATCCGGCTGCTGCTGGATTTAATGTCTTTACCACAAAGTGGTAAAATATGAATAGCCATGGGTAAAATCCATGGTAAATTCATTAGGAATATGAACCCCAAAGTGGGTTCAATATTTATTTTTAAATAGATGTGTTACCCACTATAATCCATATAGCACCCTTTATTATTCAGTTATCACTCTTCCTAACCACAAACTCCACTTCTTTAAAAGCATAGCTCCGCCTTTCGCCTATGTCGGTTATTAACTCTAGATGCCCGTAGGGGTTAATTCCCGCAATCGAAGCTAAAAATACCCCATTTTCATCTCTATAAGGATGGAAGCCCTGTTTCCGATAAAGCTCACCTAAGTACATGTCGTCAAGCGCATGGGCATTGGAACTCTTCAATACATCAATGTACTTTTCTAAGCTTTGTAGCACCTGCATTAAAAGTTTTTCTAACTCAAGCTCTTGACCCACAATAGTTTTTAAAGATAAAGGGTTAGGTGCATTGCTCACAAAAATAGTTTGGTTCACATTTATACCAACCCCAATAATGCAGGAACTAATCACATCTCGACTAAGAGAATTCTCAATTAAAATCCCACCTATTTTTTTATCCTGATAATAAATGTCGTTGGGCCACTTTATGAAAAATTCAGACCCATATTCTTTTAAAGCTTCCAATATTCCTAACGACACCGCTTTTGAAATTAAGAACTGCTGGTGTATCTGTATATAGGTTGGCTTAAGTAACAAGCTAAAAGTGAGGTTTTTATCCTGCTCACTTTCCCAATGGTTGCCTACCTGCCCCTTACCAGCCGTTTGACTGCCACACACCACAACAGTGTATTCATCCAAAGATTCCTTTTGGTGCAGCCATTTGAGGGTTTGGTTTGTAGATGCGAGTGCCGGAAACCGTAATAGGTTAAAATTATTCTTACATGACATGCTTCATTTCATAGTTGCGCCAATATGTCACATGGCAGTTGATAAAAACTAACTCACAAAAGAGGTCAACAAAAGTAGTTAGTAAAAGCGAATATAAAAATGTAGTATCTTTGTGTTTTTGTAGTAAATTAGCGGATTCAAAAATACAACATAATTGTAAAGAGGTATAAAATTAATGATAAAACAAGAGAACAACCAAACTAAACAATTGGTAGATCGGGTTGTTGAGGGTATTCAAGAGCAGAAGGGCACAAATATTGCAATCCTCGACATGCGAAAAATTGACGGCAGCATTTGCGATTATTTTATTATCTGCGATGGCAGTAGCAATACCCAAGTAGAAGCCATTAGCAATTCAGTTGATGTTTATGTGGGCAAAAAACTGAATGAAAAACCATTTCACATTGAAGGAAGACAAAATGCCGAATGGGTTTTAGTTGATTACGTGGACGTAATTGTTCATGTTTTTCAGCGACCTATACGCGCTTTTTATAACCTCGAGGGTTTATGGGCAGATGCCAAACGTACAGACATCGAGAATTTATTTTAGTAAGTTATTTATTATTTTCCGAATGAGCGAAGAACAAAAACAAAAAAACGAACCTGTTAATCAGGGCGGAAGCAATACAAATCCTAAGTTTCCAAAGTTTAACGGGTACTGGATATACGGCATCATCTTACTTTTACTGATTTCATTTTTTATGGTGAAACAAGAGGGTGTGGTAAAGAAAATGCCCTACAGTAAGTTTATCGAAAAGGTATTGCCATCCGGCGATATTGAGATGTTGACAGTTATCACCAATGAAAATGCCTTGGAGGTAGTCATCAAAAAAAATAAACTCGAAAATTACAAGGACGATTTTGGGGATACCTATTCTACTTTAACAGAAGGCACTCCTCATTTTTTTGTAAAAGTACCATCCATCGACAGTTTTGTGGAAGACCTGCGACGCGTGGAGCAGAGCCAAGGTATATCCATACCCAACAACTACGAGCAGCGATCGAATTATTTTAACGAAATATTGGGCTTTTTATGGCCATTATTGCTTTTGCTTATTATCTGGGTGTTTATTTTCCGGAAAATGGGAGCGCAAGGTGGCGGAGGTGGAGCTGGTAACATTTTTAACGTAGGTAAATCCCGCGCCAAAATTTTCGACAAAGAAGCCGAAATTAAAGTCAACTTTACAGATGTGGCCGGTCTGGCCGAAGCAAAACAGGAGCTGGAAGAGATTGTAGAGTTTCTAAAGAAACCCGAAAAATTCACCAACCTAGGCGGTAAAATACCTAAGGGAGCACTTTTGGTAGGCCCTCCAGGAACAGGTAAAACCTTATTGGCCAAAGCCATTGCAGGTGAAGCCAACGTGCCGTTCTTTAGCATGTCTGGTTCTGATTTTGTAGAGATGTTTGTGGGTGTAGGCGCCTCACGGGTGCGCGACTTGTTTAAAAAAGCCAAAGAAAAAGCACCTTGTATCGTGTTTATTGATGAGATTGACGCCATAGGCCGAGCCAGAGGTAAAAACCCCAACATGGGTGGTAACGACGAACGAGAAAACACGCTAAACCAACTACTTACCGAGATGGACGGATTCGGCACCAACTCGGGTGTTATATTATTAGCAGCCACCAACCGTGCCGATATTTTGGATAGAGCTTTAATGAGAGCAGGCCGTTTTGACAGGCAAATTCATGTGGAGCTGCCTGATATTAAAGAGCGCAAACAGATTTTTGAAGTGCACTTACGTCCGCTTAAGTTAAGCAATGAGGTTAAAGCATCCTTTTTGGCCAAGCAAACACCTGGATTTTCAGGAGCAGACATAGCCAACGTGTGTAACGAATCCGCCTTGATAGCCGCACGTGGTAATAAAAGTATTGTTGAAAAAGATGACTTCTTAAATGCCGTGGACAGAATAGTAGGCGGATTAGAGAAAAAGAACAAAATCATATCAAAGGACGAGAAAAAAGCCATTGCCTATCATGAGGCAGGCCATGCCGCTACAAGTTGGCTATTGGAGTATGCACATCCTTTGGTAAAAGTAACTATCGTACCAAGGGGCAAAGCATTGGGAGCCGCCTGGTATCTGCCCGAAGAGCGCCAGCTTACCACCACGGAGCAAATGTTAGACGAAATGTGCTCGGCCTTAGCAGGTAGAGCAGCCGAAGAATTGGAGTTTGGCAAAATTTCGACCGGTGCACTTAACGACCTCGAAAAAGTGACCAAACAAGCTTATGCCATGGTAACTTATTACGGTATGGGCAAAAAACTGGGTAATGTAAGTTATTTTGATTCGAGCGGTCAAAACGAATATGGCTTTACCAAACCTTACAGCGAAGAGACAGCCCAGGGCATTGACCAGGAAGTATCAGAAATAATTGAAAAACAGTACCAACGAGCCAAAAAAATACTTGTCGAAAACAAGGATAAACATGCACAATTGGCCAACCTGCTGCTGGAACGCGAAGTAATATTTAGCGAAGACCTGGAAACTATTTTCGGAAAACGGATGAGCAAGCACATTATTCAGTTTGATGAGAATGGTAGCGAAAAAAACCCTTTTGAGGATGAAGATGATGAAGATAATAAACCAAGCATAGAGGCTAAAACAGAAGAGAGCGAAATTACGGACAAGGCAGAAAATAAAAAACAATAAGTATAGATGAGTAATTTTTGGCAACGTGCCCTAACAGGTCTCTTATTTGTTATCGTAATTGCAGGTGGAATTTACTATCATCCATTTTCATATTTTGCGATTTTCTTTCTAGTAGTTATAGCTGGGGTATATTAACTAAACCAATTTCTAGCCAAAGCCGATATTAAAATCGACTTTGGTTCGGCTTTGGCGATAGCAATATTTGCCTATGCTTCCTCTTTCCTTGTTCAATCCGGCATATCCAAACCAGCTATCTACTTTATATTAATACCCTTGATTTCCATCCTGTTTATTAGAGAATTATTTAAGGAAATCAATACACCATTTACCAATATAGGAGCCGGACTATTGGTTGCCCTGTACATAGGTGCACCATTTGCATTAATGCACAATTTAGCCTTTTACGAAGGGAATTATAACTATCAATTACCCTTATCGGTATTTATTTTAGTTTGGATAAACGATACGGGTGCATATGTTACCGGGATAAGCATTGGCCGTCATAAATTTTTTAAGCGCATATCGCCTAAAAAAACATGGGAAGGAACCATTGGAGGCTTTGTTTTTACCCTAATCGCCGCCTATGTTATATCTTTATTTTGGAAAGAATTGCACTGGGCGCATTGGATTAATTTTGGAGGAATTATATCTGTTATGGCAGTCTTAGGCGACCTAATTGAATCTATGTTTAAACGCTGCATCAACATAAAGGACTCCGGTTCTTTTTTTCCGGGGCATGGTGGATTGTTAGACCGTTTTGATGCTGTTATTTTTGCCCTCCCCATGGCCGTATTTTACATTGAAGTTTTTGTAAGGTAGAAAGATTGGGCTAAAGTCCGATATGAATACAATAAAGTTCTCCGGGATAAATCCCGGAGCTAGTTATAATACCTTAAAAGTTAAAATAAAATTGTGCATCAATACCAATTTCTTGGATGTATCTTTGCACCATGCACAAAAACAGAAAACAATATTTGGATAAGCTGGGTATTTCCACCCTTAACCCCATGCAAAATAAGGCCATTGCGGCCATAGAACAAAATAAAGACCTTGTATTGTTGGCTCCAACAGGCTCGGGCAAAACATTAGCATTTTTACTTCCTTTGCTGGATAAGCTACGGCTTGATTTGGAACAAACACAAGTACTTATATTAGCTCCCGCACGCGAATTAGCACTACAACTGGAGCAGGTGATAAAAAGCTTGGGATCGGCCTGTAAAACGCTGTGTTGTTATGGTGGACATTTAATACAAACAGAAAGAAACAGCCTAAAACATCCACCCCACATCATTGTGGGAACGCCCGGCAGGATTGCAGATCATGTGAGACGTGGGCATATCAACATCAATCATATCAAATATCTGGTTTTAGACGAGTTTGACAAAGCTTTGGAACTAGGTTTTCAAAGTGAGATGCAAGATATTATCAGTGAACTCAATGCAGTACAACAACGCATACTTACCTCGGCCACCAATATCAACGAAATACCAACTTTTGTGAGGATGAAAGGATACGAAACGTTGGACTTTATTCCCAATAATCAGATTCAGGAAAACTTGACATTGAAGGGAGTGCGGGCAGAGGCCAAGGATAAACTGGATGCTTTTTTTAAGTTAGCCTGTATGTTGGGTAATGAGCCTATGGTTGTTTTTGTGAACCATCGTGAGGCAGCCGACAGGATTAGTACCCACCTAAATGACATGGGTCTTGCTCACGATATATTCCATGGTGGATTGAAACAGGAGGATAGAGAGAAGGCGCTTATTAAATTCCGAAATGGAAGCCATCATATTTTGCTCACTACCGATTTGGCCTCAAGGGGCTTGGACATTCCCGATATTAAATATGTAATTCATTACCACCTACCCACCCAAAAAGAGGCGTTTATCCATCGTAATGGCCGCACAGCGCGCATGAAGGCTTCTGGTATTGCCTATCTTGTTTTGGGCAATGATGAACCCATACCCGAATATATTGAGGATAGTTTTGCTTTTGACACTTTAGCGGAAGATGAACCTTTGCCAACCCTTCCCGATTGGCAAACGATATATGTTGATCATGGTAAAAAAGACAAAATTAACAAAGTAGATATTGTTGGCCTTTTTATGAAAAAAGGAGAACTGCAAAAAGAAGATATTGGTCTTATTGATGTTTTGGACTTTTCATCTTTTGTGGCCGTAAAACGCTATAAAGTAAAACAACTGATTAATACATTACAAAACGAACGAATTAAGGGAAAAAAATTGAGGATTATGATTTCGACCTGAGTGGGTGAAGGGCAAGGAGCTTGGGGCTTGGAGCTTGGGGCAAGGAGCGTATAACTTATAGCATATAGCGGAAAGTTTAGAATGAATGGAAAAGTGACATTTCCAATATTAAAAAAAGGCACACCTTACCGATGTACCTTTTTCTTTATTAAACCTTTAACTCTTGTGCGATGCACAATTAGTCTTCCAAGTTATCTTCATTTTCGAATTTCGTTCCATCCTCGTTGTAGAAATAATGAACGGCTTCGCCTTGCGTATCCTTCACGCTGATTCTGTAAACTTTTTCGTCATCAGCAGTTGTTGCAACGGCAGTTTTAAAAATTACTGAATCTTTATTGTCCTTGCTAAAAGCATCAATTACAACAGCAGGAACTTGTTCCTTTGCAACATCCTTAAAAATTAATTCTTTTTCTACACCAATTGTTTGTGCTTGCGGTTGTTGCATATCTGCTTGTGCAAAAGTTGTTGCAGTACCAAAACAAATTACCAGGGCAATCATTACTAAATTTTTCATCGTTTAAAATATTTAATTGTTAATAATAAATTAATACATTACTTTAAGTTTGTTGTAACTACGACTACTAAAATTAGTGCCAAGAATTTTCAAAACACATTAAATAGAATACAATACACTATATTTCAACTATTTACGTAAGAGACAAACATTACTTATGCCTCGTACTAAACCTTACATAATGTATAATTTATGCTACACATTGTTGAAGTAGTTGAGGCGCGTACTCAACATATAGTACATTCATATAAATAATAACAGGAGTGCTTATGGAGGATATTTGTTATTTAGAGCTATAAGCAAAGTGACTCAAAAAAAAATCATAGTTTTTAACACGAGTATTTTAGTATTAAAATATTTGCGTAGTTTTGGCACCCTCGGATTATATGCAATCTGGTGGTGAATTTCCCAGAATGTAGTTCGGAGTTTTACTACAGAATAGGCATTCCCACCATATTGTAGGAGACTAACTGACCATTAAAAGTCAAACAATAAACAGATGAAGAAGGAGAAAAGAAGTATTGGACGCAAAGAAATAGCCAACTTCCCAGAGCTAAAATTAGATCACATACACGTTAAAATTGATACGGGTGCTTATACCTCAAGTATTCACTGCCATAGCATTATTGAAAAAGACGGAAAGTTGTTTTGCAATCTGCTGGATCCAGATCATCATGCCTATAAAGATGAAGAGTTAATGTTTGAACGATTCAGACAGAAAAAGGTAAGAAGCTCAAACGGAGCAGTAGAAAACAGATACAAAATTGTAAGTGCCATCGAGATACTGGGCGAAACGCATAAAATAGACCTGACCCTGACGGATCGTAAAAACATGAAAACACCAGTATTGATTGGGCGTAAGTTTCTTACCAATAAATTTATTGTGGACGTATCGAAAAAACACACCCAACTCAAATGAAAAAAAGTATTCTAAATTCATATTACTTTTTTCACTATCTTATATCATATCTTTTAAAATAAATAATTAACCATGAATATTGCAGTACTATCACGTAACCCAAAATTGTATTCCACAAAACGTTTAATCGAAGCAGGGGAAAAAAGAGGACATCATATGGTTGTCCTGGATCACACCAAATGCGATATGCTAATAGAGCGTAAAAAACAACAGATTTTTTATAATGGCCACGAAGTGAAGGATATTGATGCCATCATACCTCGTATTGGTGCATCGGTTACTTTTTATGGCACAGCAGTAGTGCGTCAGTTTGAAATGAAAAAGGTTTTTACCACCACCGAATCGCAGGCATTAGTGCGCTCGCGCGATAAGCTGCGCAGCTTGCAGATACTATCGCGTGCAGGATTGCACCTCCCAAAAACTGCTTTCACCAACTTTTCGAAGGATAACCAGAATATTGTTTCGCAGGTTGGTGGGGCTCCTTGCGTTATCAAATTGTTAGAAGGTACACAAGGGGTTGGCGTAGTGCTGGCCGAAACAAACAGTGCCGCAGAATCGGTGCTGGATGCCTTTGGCGGACTAAAAGCCCGAGTTATAGTTCAGGAATTTATAAAAGAAGCCAAAGGAGCCGACATAAGAGCTTTTGTGGTGGATGGCGTAGTTGTGGGTGCCATGAAGCGTCAGGCAAAAGATGGTGAGTTCCGCTCTAACTTGCACCGAGGAGGTACCGCCTCTATTATTGAACTGACCGATGAGGAAGAAAATGCAGCGCTGAAAGCCGCCAAAGCACTTGGGTTGAGTATTGCTGGTGTAGATATGCTACAATCGAATACCGGCCCTAAAATTATGGAGGTGAACTCCTCCCCCGGCCTCGAAGGAATAGAATCCGCCACCGGAATAGATATTGCCAACGCCATCATCCGTTTTATCGAACGAAACATCGACTAGGTCGTGCGGCCGTGCGACGGCAGCGGATATGGATTTACAGCTTGATACTCCGAGTGCGAGTCATAGTCGCGCCCGGAGTATTAACCACGCAGTGAAATAATACCCGATGCCGTCGCACGGCTCGCGCCCATAGTGATGAAGTTAGCATTCCGGAAACAACTCGCACCTGGAATAAAAAAATTATTGTTTGCTTAGCAACTTTATTCTATCTTAAGCGCAAAATAAATTGTTATGGAAAAAGATGCGAACATGCCCCCTATCTATGTTGTGTCGGGTGGAAAAGGAGTAGCAGGACACACCCTCGTGGAGTCTATGCTGATTCAATACCCTGATCATAAAATTCCAGTTATTATTGAACCTGAGGTGAGCACTCAGGAACAGATTGATGCCATAACCAACAAAGTGGTTAAAACAAATGGGGTTGTGGCTCACACCATGGTAGATCACGTGGCGCGGCGTAAATTAATTGATAGCTGCGAAACAAAAAATATCCGCCACTTCGATTTGGTTGGTAACATGACCGATTATCTGGACACCGTGCTCGATATGAAACCTGCGGAACAGCCCGGCCTATATCGTTTGCGCGACATGGAATACTACCGTAGAGTACGTGCCATTGAGTTTACCATACAACACGACGATGGGCAGCACACCGAAAAAATTGCCACTGCCGACATAGTCCTAGCCGGCGTTTCACGAACCGGAAAAACACCTTTAAGCATCTACTTGGCCATGTTTGGCTGGAAAGTGGCCAATGTGCCCATTGTACCCGGAACTCCCGTACCCGAAACACTATTTCAGGTTGATCCACGGCGGGTGTTTGGCCTCACCATTTCTATGGCTTACCTAATTGCTCAACGCAGTAGCAGGGTTAGCCGCATACACATGGATCCCAATACCGATTACATCGACCGTCGTAAAGTGCGTATGGAACTTGATTATGCCGCCAACCTGTTTAAAAAAGGTGGTTTTACCGTTCTTAATATTAGTAATAAACCCATCGAATATTCTGCCAACGAAATACTTACTATTTTGACCTCGCGTTTTGGTAGCGACAAATGGAAAAAAGATGAAGAGCATTGATTGGCAGGTGGCTGTTAGCAGATGGCTAATGGCTAATGGCGGATGGTGAGAAGTGGACAGCAGACAGCGTAAAGCGCAGAGCTTAGAGCGTAAAGAAAAATAGAAATTCCGTGAAATAAAATATGGTAGGTTTTAAGGCCTGTCAGCATCCTTAAACCTGACAGCACCAATAAAGTTCATCCTCGGAGATTATGTTTGTTTAATTATTTTATTGTATTCTTAAACAAAATAGGTGGAGCGTTGTTTTAAATACGCAACATTAATAGAGTATAATCGTTTATATCCATTAGTGTTCTTAAATTAAAAATAAGATGAGATGAAAGAACTACTTGTAAAAACAGTAACCAAAACTGGAAGCTCAAAACTAAACGAGCAAAATAAATCGGCAACTCCTGTAAATGGAAAATTCGATTACTTAAAGGATTATGTAGAGGAGCGATTTCAAAAAAAATTTCCAAAAAAGGATTTTTTGACTTCCTGGATCGAGTATAATCATTTGGCCGACTTTAAAATATCTGATAATGTTGAAAGTGTTGGGGGTATTTCGGAAGAGGGACATTATATTATGCGTAGTATTACGGAGTATTTTTTGACCCAAGCCTTTAAGTCGATGAAAATTGATATGAACGATCCGAATGTGGGTGGCGAAAAAGGAACACCTTACCGATTGGCCAAAATGTACTGTGGTAACGATTTAAATGATGATACCGAAATGCTTTCCGGGCGATGGTCAAACAAACCACAGATGACCAGTTTCCCGAATGAGCATGGGCAAAAATACCCCATTACAAAACGTGTGGATATAGTTTCGGTGTGTTCGCACCATACTGCACCTTTCAGTACCCTTTTTCGCGACGGTTCTTATGCCGTTATCAGCTATATTCCGGGCGAAAAAATCATTGGCATTTCCAAATTGCAACGTATTGTAGATTGGGTTTCGCGTAGGGGCCATTTGCAGGAAAACCTTACGAAAATGATTTACGATGAAGTTTGTCTGGCTGCCGAAACGGCCTCAGTGTATGTTAAACTAAGTGGTTTGGTGCATACCTGCGAATCGTTGCGAGGAACGCAAAGTAATGAAGGGGCTTTTACCAGTGAGTTTTATGGGGGCGATTTTAGTAATTACGAAATGCGGAGAGAAGTAAGTGGCGGATAGGAGTTAGCTAGTGGCGGATGGCCGATAGCTGGTGACTGGTGCTGAAAAAGCAGTTGGGAGTAATCGGTATAGAAGTTAGAAGATAGAAATAAGCAACTTACAATTGAGAGATATTTGCGGGTTAAAGGGAAAATAGACTTTGAACTAACGCGATAAAAATAAAACCTTAATGATAATCAGAAAGAAATTTAAGTTTGAGGGAGCCCATATTGTGCGGGATTGTTCGAGCGATAGATGTAAAAAATCCTTACATGGGCACAGTTATGTAGTTGAAGTGTTTTTAACTTCTAACCGACTGGATTTTGGCCATATGATATATGATTTTGGCTTGACCAAAGGAACTATCAAAGATATCATCGACAGCTTTGACCATGCCTATGCCATGTGGGATAAGGAGAGTGAGGAATTTAAATCGTTTATAAAAAATAACAGCGACCGATATATAGAAATGCCCATAAGTCCTTCGGCAGAGTGTTTTTCTCTTACCCTATTGTTTATTATTAATAAAGTTCTGCAAGCCACCGAGTTTAAAAATGGCGAGGGTGAGGTAAGTGTTAACTCGGTACGGGTCCACGAAACCGAAACAGGCTATGCCGAAGCATTCCTTGAGGATTTGGAGTGGTTTAAATTTGATTTGGCCGACATTACCTTTAGTCAAGCCATTAAAAACGAATGGAAAGATGCTGAAATGTATGATAAACTATTGACGTATCATAATGGGGAGCAAAAAACTAAACCTTTTGTTAATCCGGCGGTTGAAAGAAACTTTGATTAATAGCACATACCAATTTATTTTAAAACCACAGTACCATCGATTTGGAAAATAAGTAAACTACAATAACAACTATTAGGGTGGCTAATGTAGTTAATAACATCCTTCTTTTTCTATGCCTCGAAATTTCCCGACGGATGTTAATTTTTATCTTCTCCAAATCCTGTTTATCAATATCATTTTGCCGTATTTCTGTATGATGATGCCGTAAGAGTTCCTCTTGATAAATGGTTTTTATTAACCGCATTCTATCAACACGTTTCTGTTTAATAGATTCGTTATAGCTTGAACGCTTAATCATATCCAATACATGTCCGGCCGAACTCATAGAACTGAATTTAAGTATATTTCAAATATAACCAATCATTCTTCATAATCCTCCATTTTCTTCCTCATCTTTTTTACATCTTCAATTTTAAAATCGCCAAAAAATGAAAGGAGGACTCCATTTTGCTCGCCCTGAAAAATTACATGGCACTCATATACTTTACGGCCGTTGCGATGCACCCATACTTCGGTGTCCTCGTCCAACTCGTTGTCTTCAACAAGGCTGTAGCTACCTTTTTTCATGTATTGGCGCACCTGATCGATAAAGTTTTTGTCAGGCTTTTCGTCAGGTTTAAATATCAGCAATCTCACTTCATTCAAATCGCCCGTAACTTTGCTCGTCTCCTCTTCATCGTTACACTCCACATCAAAATCCATAAATTGGAGCAGGTTTTTCGAAAGCGACAAATACGTTACTTCGTCCATTCCCCGGAGTTCGTTGAACATTTTTTCGGTTGTTTTTTGCTGTGAAAAAACAAACAAGCTACTTACGCCCATCAGCAACAATATCAGGGCAATTCGAATTAAGTTTTTCATACAATTATAATTTAGATAAATCCACACCCCCTAACTGCAAATAGCAGGGCGGTTGCAATATAAATTCCTTTTAACTGTGCCGAAAAAACATGCGGACGCCAACATCAAAAAATTGTATTAACCCGCTATGAAATTTATAGCATTTTGTGTAAAGTTTCTTTATTCTTCAATGCCAATGTTGAATTTTATAAACTCATCATTCAATAAGCTTTTGTAATCTTTAATAATTCGCATTGCTTGCTCTGACTTCGATTTATCATATTTCATCTCTATCTTAACAAACATATTGTGTGCCTCACTTTTAGTCTTTACATTATTAAGTTCTTTCTTTAAGTATTTGGTGGTTTTAATAGATTTTATCTTAACACCCTCAACGTAATGCCTTATAATTTCAGGATATCTGGCATATAGTTTTTCTTGAATTTGCCCACTATTAATATTCTTAACAACAGCGCATAAATTTTCGTAATCTCTGTCAATACTATTCTTTGTTGTTTTTATTCCAATTGTCTCGGAAACCTGAAACCTATTATTACAACTACTAAATAAAAATGTCAGACTTACAATCATTAAAAAACATAATTTTTTCATTTTCAAGATCTAAAGATTAATTTAAAAGACTAGGAAGGAGATATTAAGACAATCTTTACGAATTGTTCCTTTTGTTGCACTTCTTGGATACTTAATTCTCTCAGTGTTTACTGATTCAATTTAATTCAATCCGTTATGAATCAACCATTCAAACTCATCATCCACTTCCACCTTAACACCTTGCGGAACAGTGATGACAACCTGTAGTTTTTGGTTTCTGATTTTACTATTTTCTTGCAAGGTAAATATCGCATCCAAATTCAAAACAGCCTCTTTCTGCATCCAAAAAAATTCAATATCACGGCCATTTTTTTGCGCTTGGCTAACCGAACCTCCTTTTGCCGATTTCTTAATTTGAATAGAATAGTCCTGGCCATGCACCAATTCAATACGGGGATTACCCTGTACATAGAGTTTTTGGTTATTCGCATAAATATCTAACTGATTTATATCGAACAGATGTTCTTTATAATCAAGGGATCGGGCGGTATCATTAGGCTTTATGTAAATTATACTATCCGAGGGAACCACCAATAATTCTTTCTTATAAACTTCTTGAGTTACAGTAAAGTCGCGTGCCACCTTGGCAGAAACGTAAAATATCATGATTAAGCCCGCAATCCAAAGTAACAGTGAAGTCAATCCCAAATACCTAAACCGTGCGTGAAACCTAAAAACCAATTTAAAGCCCAGATAAAATAAAACCATTACCGGAATGCAGCTTACCAAAATAAGTCCAATACTACCAAGTAGCATCTCATTTTCGGATACAAAAAGACCAGGTAACGATGCTACATAGTTGCTCACTCCCGTAAAATCAAAAAAGGTAAAACCAAATGTAAAAGTGAATAATAGCGACACCAATACAATAAGTGTTGTTATCATTAAAACAACGCCAATTATTACCCCCAACACCCTAACTATACCACCCAGTGCGTTGCCCATAATATCTGAGCTACGCGAATAAGCTACTGACGACCGCTGGTAAGCATTTGAACGCTTGAAATTATCGTGCACTTCGTTGTACTCATTCTTAATATTTTCTTGCCACCTCTCGTAAGCAGCAGGACCTCTCATTTGTAACTTTTGGGATATGGTAAGGGCTTTAGGCATCGCAATCCATAATACCAAATAAACAATAAGGGATGAGCCATAAAAGAAAAAGAGCAATAAAAAAGCTATCCGGAATACCATCGGATCTATATTAAAGTATGCACCAAGGCCACCGCATACGCCACCCAACACTCGGCTGTCAGGATCGCGGAATAAACGCTTGCCATACGGGGGCGGGTTTGATTCCGTGAACGATTGCTGACGGGTATTTCCTTCGCTTTCATCTTCATCCGCAATATCCTGCGGTTGGCCAATGGTACTGATAACCTCCTCCACCTGACTTAGGGTGATCACCTCTTCCGATGATTCCTTTTTACCATGGAAAAGTTCTGCAATACGGGCCTCTATATCCGACACAATTTCTTTGGCCTCCTCTTTATCCGAGAAACTTCTTTCAATTTTTTGAAGATATTGATTCAACTTGTCATACGCATCTTCGTCGATATGAAAAGCAAAACCATTTAGGTTGATGTATAATGTTTTTTTCATATGTTATAAATTAGGATCAAGAAATATATACTGAGATACTGCTATTCAATTTTTTTAATTTTGTTACTATAAACTAAATCAAAAGCTTATCTTTTTTAACAAAACATAAAAGCACCGCCCAGCATGAAACTCAGAATTTTAACGACAAACGCTGCCAAAACAATAAAGACTAAGACGTAAAGAATTATTTTAAAGGCAGGACGAATCACCAAACCCACAAGGAGAAGCACCATCACAACGATGGCCACACCAGGAAAATTGAAAAATGGTAGGTGTCCTAAATGAAAGTTAACACCATTCATAAAACCGGTGTGAAGAAAATTATTATGGATAGCATGCCCACCAAGAAAATTACTCAGCAAAATCACTCCGCCCACAATGGCAACAATAAGAAGCGTGGTTTTATCGCGTTTATTAAATTTGTTCCACCAGCTCTGTCCTTTTTTATAGGCATCTGTATCCTTAGCTTTGGAAAACTGCCTTTTCACATCTTCAAACTCATTTTTTATGGTTTTTTCGATATTATCAATAGTTATATTTTCGCCTTGCATCTGTAACTTCTGAGCCGTAGTTACTGCGGCTGGCACAATAATCCAAAGCAAAATATAGATTGGAATAATGATGCCCAAACCAAAAAATATAAGTAAGGCAAAGATTACACGTACCCAAACCGCATCGATGTTTAAGTAAGCACCGATTCCGCCGCAAACACCACCAAGCACTCGGCTGTCGATATCTCGATACAATTTTTTGTTAGTTTGCTGATGATAGTTAGTAAAATCCGTTTTTCTAGCGTTACTTTTTCCGTTATCCTCACCATCAAAATCTTCGGGCTGTCCCATCATGCCTATCACCTCATCAACCATTATAAGATTAATCACCCCAAATTTACCCACCATCCTTTCACTCAGTAATTCGGCAATCCTGCTTTCGATATCGGTAATAATCTCCTGTCCTCCTTCTTGATTTATAAAGTAGCTTTTCAGGCGGTCCAGATAAGCTTTTAAATGAGTAAAAGCATCCTCATCGATGTTAAAAACTCTTCCGCTCAAATTAATATTTACTATTTTCTTCATGTTTTTACAGTTTTTGCGAGTTGTTTTTTATCACCGTAACGGCATTTACTAATTCGTCCCACGATGCGTCCAGTTCGCCTAAAAAGGTAGTACCCTTTTCTGTCAGTTCATAATATTTGCGAGGCGGCCCCTGTGTTGATTCCTCCCAGCGATAAGACAATAGCCCGGCATTTTTTAAACGCGTTAGCAGAGGATACAAGGTGCCTTCTACCACTATCATCCGAGCATCCTTTAGCTCACCGATAATATCGGAAGTGTACTTGGCACTGCGCATAAGTATGGTGAGTATGCAGTATTCAAGAATACCCTTCCTCATTTGTGCGGTTGTGTTTTCTATCTTCATAAGTTTATAATTTAATTTCTATCGTCACACTACTGCCCAGCGGTAGGCAGGGAACTCGCCAGTAATATTTATTTTTCAAAGTGAGATGCATTATACCGGCTCGTTAAATCTCATTTATACTATACATTTTGAATGTTGAAAGCAACAATACCTGTCTTAACCTTGAATATGGTATTACAAATATATGGTTTTTATCTGGTACCATGCAATACCTAATACTATAAATTTATAAAATAATCCACACAGCAACACTTAAAGCATTGTTTTATTGACTATTAGGAAGTAAAAAAATATTTAACGAGATGAGAAGATCTAATATGAGAAGATAAAATAGTTCTACGTATCTGAAAAAATGAGGTTATTTTTAGTGCAAATTTGAAACAATTCACCCTCCAGCAATCTTTTTTATCATATTACCAAAAATAAAATGATGAAAAGGTAATACGAGGAGCCAGTAGAATCTGCCCCATAATCCGCGTGGACGGAAAGTAGCAGTTTGTTGCAACGTATCGCCATCTACTTTAAACTCCAACCAGGCTTCGCCGGGCAATTTCATCTCGGCATAAAGGAGGAGTCGGCCTTTTGATCTATCGGCCAGCACTACCCTCCAAAAATCTAGGGCATCACCCGCTGCTATTTCATCATCATGGGTTCTACCACGACGCAATCCAACGCCACCAGCCATTTTATCCATGTGGCCCCTTAACCTCCACAGCCAGTTACCGTAATACCAACCCGCATTGCCGCCCAGTTTCCAAATACGTTCTATACATTGCCCACGATCGTTAGTTTTTGCTGTTCGGTTATCCACATAACAACCCAGCACAGGCACTTCGATATATTCTTGTAAGCTGGAATGAAAATGACTGCTGATAACCGAATCCTTCCATGAGGAAACCACCTCGTTTTGCTGGATACGCGTAAATGCCATCTCAACAGCCTTTTTATAGGACATAAGCTCAATTCCCAAGCGTTGCGCCAAATCGTTGGGCGAGGCCACCACCTCCACCTTCATGCTGTTAACCAGGTTAACGGCCAAATAATAAGAAGTTGACGTGACAAAATATAACCAATACGACGACAGGCGTGGTGTCATTATAGGCAAGGAATAAATATAACGTTTCAACTTTCGCACCTGTGCCAATATTAACATCATATCTTTGTAAGTGAGCACATCAGGGCCGCCTATATCGTAAGAATGGTCGTAGGTGTTTTCGTTAAAGATAGTGCGAGTCAAAAACTGTATCACATTGTGTATGGCTATGGGTTGCGATTTTGTTAAAATCCACTGTGGGGTAATCATCACAGGTAACTTCTCGACCAAATCTCTCACTATCTCAAAGGAAGCACTCCCCGAGCCGATGATGATACCTGCCCTTAGCGTGGTAACATGATAGTTGCCCATTTTTAAAATATCTTCCACCGCTTTTCGCGATTGCAAATGCTTCGACAGGGTATGATGATTAACAATACCACTTAAATAAACCACATGGCTTAAGTTGGTAGCTTTTACGGCTTGGTTAAAATTCCGTGCACACGTTGCTTCCTTTGAGTCAAAATCGCCAGTATCGCTCATGGAATGTACCAGATAATAAGCTCCGTCAATATCTATTGGAATATTTTTTAAGGTATCCTTATTGAGCAAATCTAATTCAATTACCGATACATTTGGGTAAGCAGTTGCAAACCTGTTTGTATCGCGCACCGCACATACCACCTCATGTCCATCTTCAATCATTTGCGGCACCAATCGTTTGCCTATGTAACCCGTTGCCCCTGTCAGTAAAATCTTCATTCCTATTTATTTAGTGTAAAATTTAAAGTAAAACATCCAAGTGCATCCAGTGTTTTTGATGGCCTTGATTAAGGTTATTAATATAGCCAATTTTTATGGATGTTTGTCATTGATTCTTTATCAATATAAACATATCTTTACACTAGTTAAACCACCAAAAAAAAACACTCATGATAAAACACTTTTCGTTGTTGCTGTTGGGCATCTTTATCCTATCGGCTTGCGGCAAACCTACAAAAACCAACTCCCTACTCCCCTCCCATCTACCCGAAGCCCCCGTAGCCCAGAGGATTGATACTTTAATAATAACTCACGGCCACACCCGCACCGATCCGTATTTTTGGATGCGCTTGAGCGATGAGCAAAAAAACAGCGAAACAACAGACAAACAAACGCAAAGAACCCTCGATTACCTGAACGCCGAAAATGCATTTACCGATTCAGTAATGCGGAATACAGTTGAACTGCAACAAAAGTTGTTTGATGAAATTGTAGGACGCATAAAAAAAGATGACGAATCGGTTCCTTATTTGAAAAACGGTTATTGGTATTATTCAAGATATGAGGAAGGCATGGAATACCCTGTGGTATGCCGAAAAAAAGAAAGCCTGGAAAATGCTGAGGAGATAATGCTGAATGTAAACGAACTTGCACAAGGGCACAGCTATTATTCGGCAACTGCCATGTCGGTGAGCCCCGATAACAAAATACTGGCGTTTGCTGAGGATACCGTTAGCAGGCGTGTTTACACCACACGTTTTAAGAATTTGGAAACCGGGGAGTTTCTTAACGATGAGATTCCTAACGTATCGCCTGATGGCGCATGGGCCAACGACAACCAAACCTACTTTTATACCACAAAAAATAAGGTATCGCTGCTAAGCGAAAAAATATGGCGCCACAAACTGGGTTCGGACATAAAAGAAGATGTGATGGTATATCACGAAAAAGATCCTTCGTTTTATATGGGCGTATACAAAGAAAAGTCAGAAAAATATATTGTCATTTACGCACAAAGCACTTTATCCAGCGATTACCATATATTAAATGCCAACGAACCAAACGGCATATTTAAACAATTTACACCTCGCACCGCAGAACACGAATATACCATCAGCCACTTTGAAAACAAATTTTACATTGTCACCAACGATAAAGCGCAAAATTTTAGGTTGATGGAAACACCTGAGAATGCCACCTCCATGGACAATTGGAAAGAAGTAATCCCTCATCGGGAGAATGTTTTGCTAGAAGGCATTGATGTTTTCAAAAATTATTTGGTGGTGAGTGAACGCAAAAATGCCTTAAATCACCTCCGCATTATCAACCAAAACACCAAGGACGAACATTATATTGACTTTGGTGAAGAGGTATATGTAGCAGGCACTTCAATCAACCCCGAATTCGATACCGAGTTGTTACGATATAGTTATAGCTCCATGACAACCCCCTACTCTACCATTGACTATAGCATGAGCACCAAAACCAAGGAAATTAAAAAGGTGCAAGAGGTTATTGGCGGTCATAATCCCGAAGATTACAAAGCCGAGAGACAATGGGTTATTGCACGCGATGGAACAAAAATACCAGTTTCATTGGTTTATAAAAAAGGCACCCCTTTAGATGGTTCGGCGCCGCTATTACTTTATGCCTACGGTTCGTATGGAAACACTATCGATGCCGGCTTTAGCTCCACACGACTGAGCTTGCTCGACAGGGGTTTTGTGTATGCCATTGCGCACATACGCGGAGGTCAGTCCATGGGTCGTAAATGGTACGACGACGGTAAAATGATGAAAAAGATAAATACTTTTACTGATTATATTGATTGTAGCCATTTTTTGATAACACAAAAATACACATCTCCCCAACATCTTTATGCCATGGGTGGCAGTGCTGGCGGGCTGTTGATGGGAGCCATCGTAAACATGGAGCCACAGTTGTACAATGGCGTTATTGCACAGGTTCCGTTTGTAGATGTAATATCCACCATGCTTGACGAAACCATACCGCTAACCACCAACGAGTTCGACGAATGGGGAAATCCTAAAAACAAAGATGCCTACGATTATATGTTAAAATATTCGCCCTACGATAATGTTACGGCACAAGATTATCCCAATATACTTATAACCACGGGATTATTTGACTCACAGGTTCAGTATTGGGAACCGGCCAAATGGATTGCCAAATTGCGGGCAACCAAAACCGATGATAATATATTGATAATGAAAACCAATATGGAAGCCGGCCATGGTGGTGCTTCGGGAAGGTTTGAGCCTTACAAAGAAGTAGCTCTGGAATATAGTTTTATGTTTATGCTGGAAGGAATTTCGGAATAAGATATGTTGGTTGTAAAAGAAAGGCTGAAAACTTATCCGTTAATACAGGGAGGTTTTCAGCCTTTCTTTTTGTGCTTCGATAAAAATAAAACAACGAATTGAATATTTTATTTTATTTTTGGCAACTCATTAAAAATCTTAATAAATACCACACCATACATTCTGGATGCTTTTTAATTCGATAGATTTTGCCATCTTCTTGCCAATAGTATTCGTACTTTATTGGTTTGCTACAAACAAAAACCTAAAGCTTCAAAATTCCCTAATCGTAACTGCGAGTTATGTATTTTATGGTTGGTGGGATTGGCGGTTTCTGTCGTTAATACTATTTAGCACACTTGTCGATTATTTTGTGGGGCGTGCACTTGCCAGCGAAGAAACCCAACAAAAAAGAAGAATTTACCTTTGGACGAGTATCCTGGTAAATCTTGGTTTTTTAGGCTTTTTTAAATATTACAACTTTTTTATAGCTAATTTTATAAGTGCTTTCACGCTTTTTGGCAAGGAAATAAATGGCAGCACTTTGAATATTATTTTACCCGTAGGCATCAGCTTCTATACTTTTCAAACATTGAGTTATAGTATTGATGTATATAAACGGAAACTAAAACCTACCAACGACTTCATTGCATTCTCAGCCTTTGTGAGTTTCTTTCCTCAATTGGTAGCCGGGCCTATAGAAAGAGCAACACACCTGCTTCCACAATTTTATAAAAAACGCACTTTCGATTATTCCAAAGCCGTGGATGGGATGCGTCAGATACCTTGGGGGCTGTTTAAAAAAGTAGTTATTGCCGATAATTGTGCCGAATACGCCAATATGATATTCAACAATTCGGCGGATTATTCGGGCAGCACACTTGTTTTGGGTGCCTTGTTCTTTACCTTTCAAATATATGGCGATTTCTCGGGCTATTCGGATATTGCCATTGGTACGGCACGTCTGTTTGGTTTCGACCTGATGCAAAACTTTGCCTTCCCCTATTTTTCGCGCGATTTTGCTGAATTCTGGAGGCGATGGCACATCTCCCTCTCCACCTGGTTCCGAGACTACTTGTACATACCCTTAGGCGGAAGCCGGGTAAACACAGCCCGCGCCATACGCAATACTTTCATTATTTTTATCGTCAGTGGCTTTTGGCACGGTGCCAACTGGACTTTTATTATATGGGGACTTTTAAATGCAATCTATTTTATCCCCTTACTGCTAAGCGGCAAAAACCGAAAACACTTAAACACGGTGGCACAAGGACGCTATTTACCCAACTTTAAGGAATTGATTTCGATGGGCTTTACCTTTGCATTAACCGTGTTTGCCTGGATATTTTTTAGGGCGGATGATTTGGCACATGCCATGCAATATATTATGGGGATCTTTAAACATCCCAGCTCGTTTTTGTTGCTAAGTGTGTATTGGGAGTACAAAATAGTTTTATTTTTAATCGCATTGTTTATTACCATTGAGTGGTTAGGCCGCGAAGGAAAGTATGCTATAGCAACTGGCATGAACCTAAATAAGCGCGTCTACAGATGGGCATTCTATCTGTCTATCTGTTTTTTCATTCTTCTCTTTCAAGGTAAACAACAAGAGTTTATATATTTTCAATTTTAGCCATGCGATCGTTCCTAACAAATACACTTTTATTTATGTCTATCTTTATAGGGATAGTAGTATTGATAGAAACAGTTTCTTCAGCCATAATTAGAGAGAAGGCTGATTTTAAACTCTCGTCAAATCCTAAATATATTGTAGTAGGGCATTCTCATCCCGAATGTGCCTTTAACGATTCTCTCATATCCAATTTTAAAAATATTGCAGAATCAGCGGAAGCTTACTTTTACACCTACTTTAAAACAAAAGAAATAATCAAACACAACCCCTCCATTAAAGTCGTTTTTATTGAATTTACAATTAATCAAATAAATGAAAGTGCTAACAGCTGGATATGGGACAATGAATATATTAGCTATAGGTACGCACAATATTCATCTTTTATGGGGCAGAAGGATGAAATATTGCTGTTTAAGAAAAATACTAACGGATACCCTAGCCTATTTTCTCTTTCGATGAAAAAGAATTTGGGTAGGGTTTTGAAAAGCAACTATAATTTTTCAGAAGATATAGGGGGATATCAATATTTAGCTTTAAGCAAAACTGATTCCTTAATTAAAAGTGCATCAAAAACTGATACTAAACAATTAAATAAAGAATTGAGCATCTCGGAACATAACCTCTATTACCTCTCTAAATTAATTGAATATTGCAGAAGTAAGGAAAAAAAAGTATTATTAGTGCGCAGTCCCATGCACCAACAATACGAAGGCTTTGCGAATGAAGCCCTATTTCTGAAAATATTAAATAAAAAATATGCAAAAATTGATTTTTTAGATTTCTCAGAATTCCCACTCTCTAATGAATCGTACTTTGATTTAGACCACTTAAACTATAAGGGTGCAAAAGTGTTTTCAACCTTTTTTGCAGAGCTATTGGATAACGGCCTGATGGATAAAGATAATAAACAGGTGTTTATAGATATTGAAATGAAGGCATTTGGACAAGATGCAGATAGTGATAAACAATAACTTTACTGGTTATAAAACATAACTATTACCTTCTTGTAAATTTCAAAAAACAAGTAAAGTATCTTTCTAACAAAATTAATCAAAAAACTTCTGCCCAAGGTTAACATACCTTTTCCCTAATATTTTTTTACATTTATCCCTTATTTATCTAACGCTATAAATTACATGTTAAAACCCCCAAAAATACTTTTATACTACCTTATTATTTTGGTGTTGTTTGGGACGCTTAGTTATTTCATACCTGCCGAAGGCTTAAAATTAGGATCTTCGGGATACCGATTGCGTTGGCTATCGCTGGATAGAATATGGCAAAAAACGGAATCACCCAAAACTGGTATCGCTATCGATTCCACAAAATTGGTGTTAGATGTAGTTGAAGATACAACCAAAGCTACTGCCTACAGCATTGATTCATTAACTACGGATACTTTAATAACAGAAGATTTTACATTCTCTGATTCTATTGCAGATAATAATCAAGCCAGCAATTTACGATTAATCTATCCTTCCTCCTTCAAAGAAATGCTTCAAGCATTTTATCGTAAAATTGAAACTGCCAGTGATTCCGGAAAGGTCATTCGCATATTGCACATGGGCGATTCGCAAATTGAGGGCGACCGTATTTCTCGTTACCTTCGCCAAAGCTTCCAAACCAACTTTAAAGGTTCAGGTCCCGGATTGGTGCCTTTGTATGATCCTTTGAAACAATTCCCTTCGGTTTGGATACGCAACAAAGGAGCTTGGAGTGAGCATGTGGTTTATAATTATCCACGACTGATAAAAGGCAATCAATACGGAATTATGGGCAAGGTATCTCTTATCGATTCCATAGGGGGATCATCGGTTATCATTACGCGTTCATCGATGGCACAGCCCGGTGCATCCAATTACTATAAGTCCAGGCTATTTTTAAAAAAGATAGCCCGTCCGCTCACCATTAACGCCTATTGGGATAACCAGCTCATCAGCTCCGACTCATTGCAGATAGACGAAAATATTACCGAAATTAACTGGACTTTTCAAAAGGCACCTCAAAAATTTTCGCTCACCTTTGAGTCTGATATCAGCCCTTTGTTTTTAGGAATGAGTCTGGACAGCCTGAGCGGTGTGGCGGTAGATAATATTGCAATGCGCGGACAATCGTCGCCACGGCTCGACAAAACAGATAAGCAGCTATACAAACAAATGGCCGCCTATATGAACATTGGCATGGTGATATTACAATATGGAACCAATATGGTGCCCACTGTAACTGATAACTATGCTTTTTACCGACAAGATTTTTACCAACAGTTACTAATTTTAAAACAAACCATGCCGGGAGTGCCCGTAGTGGTTGTGGGCGTGGGTGATGTGGGCAAACTTACCGATGGCAAAGCGGAAGCTTACACACATATCTATAAAATTAAGGAGGCTCAAAAAGCGGCCGCGTTTAAGGCTGGATTTGCTTTTTTCGACCTTTTTGAAGCTATGGGTGGACAGGGCTCCATGATTAAATGGGCAAACGGCGACCCTAAGCTGGCCATGAGCGACTACACGCATTTTAACAAGCCGGGTGGCAAAAAAGTAGCCGATTGGTTGTATGCGTCTATTATGAGTGAGTATGATAGAAAAGTAATATCGAAAGCCAAGGATTAAATGGCTATGCGCATTAAATTAATAATTTTTTAAGTTTTGGCACAAGCTGTTATAAAACTATTATTTTTATCCTCAAATCCATTAAACCACTCACATTGGAAATTGCACTAAGCATATTAAAATATAACCCCAATGCCAGTTTTGTTTTCACACATTACCTGTTCTGGTTGTTTTTTGGCGTGGTGCTGCTGGGTAATGCTTTGCTGTATAAACGTAGCGTGCTCCGCAATGCTTTTTTGTTTGTTGCAAGTATATTTTTTTACTACAAAGCCGGAGGATTCTACTTTTTTATATTGCTATTTTCAACCTTAGTCGATTATTCCATTGGCATAGGCATAGGCAAGTCTAACAAGCAAGGGATACGTAAATTTTTACTTGTCCTGAGTTTGATTATAAACCTGTGTTTATTGGGCTATTTTAAATACAGTTATTTCATTGCCGACCTCATCCAGCAAATTACTGGAACCCAAATCACGGTGATTAATTACTTTTCTGTATTCACCAACGCCCTTTTCAACACACGTTTAGATGCAAGCCATATCCTCTTGCCAGTCGGCATTTCTTTCTTCACCTTCCAAACCATCAGCTATTCAGTAGATGTGTACAGGCGGAGAATTGAACCCGTAAAAAACATTCTGGATTTTGGTTTTTATGTATCTTTCTTCCCACAGTTGGTGGCAGGACCAATCGTTAGAGCATGGGAATTTATTCCACAGCTACATCAAAAATATGCATTGTCCGAAAAACGATTTTGGCTGGCAGTGTGGCTCATCATGGGCGGACTGTTCAAAAAAATGGTCATCTCCGATTACCTCTCCGTAAACTTGGTAGACAGGGTTTTTGACGCCCCCATGATGTATAGCGGAATCGAACTATTGATGGGGGCTTATGCCTACACCATGCAAATTTATTGCGATTTTTCGGGCTATACCGACATTGCCATTGGAGTAGCCTTGATTTTGGGTTTTAAACTGCCCGATAATTTTAATCTGCCTTACGTAGCCACTTCGGTAAGCGATTTTTGGCGCCGATGGCACATCTCCCTTTCATCCTGGTTACGCGACTACCTCTACGTACCTTTAGGCGGCAACAGAAGAGGTATGACTCGCATGGGCATTAACCTAATGATTACCATGCTACTGGGCGGTCTTTGGCATGGTGCCGGGTGGTTATTTGTGATTTGGGGCGCGTTGCACGGCTTGGCGCTACTGTTTGAGAAAATATCTTTCAAAGCCCTTAAAAAAGCAAAGCTGAGAATCCCCAAGTTTATTGGCTTCCTCTTCACCTTCCATTTTATCGTAATCACCTGGATAGTTTTCCGGTCGCCCGATGTAGATACACTACAATTGTTTTTTATTCGCTTGTTTTCGGCATTTTCCATTTACGACATGAGCAAACTTTTCAATTCGTATTCTGGCGTAGTGTTAATTATGTTTGTGGGGTATATGATGCATTGGCTACCTTCGGAACTGGAAAGGCTTGTTAAATGGAAACTTGTTAAAGCCAACGTAGTCATTAAAATTATAGCTGTAGTTGTTTTTGGCCTCATCATTTATCAGTTTAGTCAAATGGATATCAAGCCATTTATCTATTTTAGGTTTTAGGTATGCTGCCTTTTAACATCTTATTTTTTTATCCATAGATTATATTTTCAACTAAAGTGCATAAACTTTCAACACCATTTTTTTGTTTAAATAGCCAAGAAATAAAATTATCCAACTAAAATAACAGCTATGAAAAACAAAATTCTTTTTGTTGTTAGTTTATTATTCGGCCTGATGTTTATCAATGCCGGACTTAACAAGCTTTTAAACTATATGCCCGTACCTGAAGATTTACCACAGGAGGTAATGGTTATGTTTGATGCCATGACGAAAATTACCTGGCTGATGCCGCTCATTGCCGTTTTTGAAATTATTGGGGGCATTTTGATAATAATACCACGGTTGCGAGCTTTGGGTGCACTTGTTTTAACTCCAATAATGGTTGGCATTGTTGCTCATCACATAGCACTGGGAGATCTAAATCCGCTTCCATTTGCGATGGCTGCAATTCTTATATGGATTATTATTGAAAACAAGGTTAAATATTTACCCCTTATTAAAAAATGACAATCGCCCAATAGCCAATGAAATAAAAGATAGGAGAAACTGTTATGCAAGACAGAGGAGAAAAAGAGGCATTGTCGCCGACACAACAAAAAGAGCTTTTGGCTATATTGAAAACCCGTTTCGAAAAAAATATGAACCGCCATAAAGGGTTGGAATGGGTTAAAGTAGAGGAAAAGTTGGTAGTCGATACAGAAAAACTATGGTCACTCAACCCAATGGTACACACCGGCGGTGAACCTGATGTTATTGGGTATGACAAAAGTACCAATGAGTTCATCTTTATTGATTGCTCGATGGAAATTCCCAAAGGCCGCAGAAGCATTTGTTACGACAGCCAAGCTCTGCAATCGAGGAAAGAAAACAAACCTAAAAATAGTGCAGTGGGCATGGCTACCGAAATGGGCATTGAACTTTTAACGGAAGA
Organism: Saccharicrinis sp.; assembly: GCA_024635585.1. GTDB lineage: Bacteria > Bacteroidota > Bacteroidia > Bacteroidales > Marinilabiliaceae > Saccharicrinis. The sequence continues at coordinate 28,273 of JAGXIP010000144.1, forward strand.
TCAATATCGTGAGCTCCAAAAACTTGGAGACTTCGACACAAAAACTTCCAGTTGGATAGAAACACCTGATAATATCAGAAAATTGGGTGGTGCTTTATTTTGTGACCGCCGCTACAACACTGTTTTTACGTACCACAATGGAGCAGAATCTTATTATGCTGCTAGGGGTTTCCGAGGCTTACTGAGGGTGTGAAAACGGAAATCAATTATCCTTTGGGGATTAACTGCTGTGGCAAGATTTTAAAAATATATTATCAAAATACCGGAGCACCTACACAAGTTTTTTTACGAATTAACCATTGGATCCATCCAATAAATTAGAATATGAACCTTACATTTCTCTATTTCATTTTAATTACTTAATTAATGTGATAGACTTCTGTACCTGAATTAATAATTATCTAACTCATCTTAAATCTTTACATTATGAAAGTAAACCCTTATCTAAACTTCGACGGCCAGGCCGAAGAAGCATTCCTTTTTTACAAATCCGTTTTTGGCGGCGAATTCACCGGAAACATGAAAATGAAGGACGCACCAGGTGGAGACGAACTCCCAATCGCTGAACAAAACCGTGTGATGCACATTTCGCTTCCCATCGGAAAAAGCACTCTACTAATGGGCTCGGACACCGCTCCTTCTATGGGAAATATACTCAAAAAAGGGAATAACAATTACATATCACTCCATCCTGAAAGCCGGGAAGAAGCGAACAGACTTTTTAATGGGCTTTCCGCTGGTGGGGAAATAGAAATGCCAATGGAAGACCAGTTTTGGGGTGATTATTTTGGTAGTTTTATAGACAAGTTTGGCATTTGTTGGATGATTAACCACAATCCTGAATATTAAAGAATGAAAAAAAGTGCCATTGAAAACACCTTTGTGTGTGTGTTGGTGATACTTCAGAAAAAATTACGATACAGATTGGGCGGAATTTTGCTTATTTTATCAGTGCAAATTCGCCCAATTTGTATTATTTAATATAAAGGTCAGATAAGGTAATTGTTCCTACCCTTAACTTATATTTCCATACGTATTATAAATTGATAAATTCAAAAACAACCCATATGGCAACACTCATTGCATTATTACGAGGGATTAATGTTGGCGGCAATACCCTTTTGCCCATGGCAGAACTTAGAGAAATTTGTTCTGGTTTAGGATTCCTAAATGTGCGCACCTATATCCAAAGTGGAAATATTATTTTTGAAAGCAATTTAAGGGAGGAGAAAGCTTTAAAAATATTGGAAAATGCACTTCAAGCCAAGAAAGAAAAACATATCGCTGTTATAATCCGGTCTCCGGATGAACTGGAATCTATTATTTCCAACAATCCATTTCCCAATGCCAAACCAAATCAAGTAGGTGTTCTATTTCTATCCTCTTTGGTACAAAATGATTTTTTAAAAGAGATTACGATTAAAGGAGATGAAGAAGTAACCATTTTGGGACGCGAGGTGTACATCCACTACCCCAACGGAATGGGGCGATCGAAACTAAAATTACCCAAAATGGCAGAACTGGGTACTGTTCGAAATATAAATACCGTGACCCGACTTGCGGAGATGAGCCAGTAAACCAAATTTAAAAGCATTTGAAGCCAATTGTTTTAAGTGCATTTTTATTTTTAAATTCGCCATTATTTAACGCGTAACAATTCAAATCACTATTATCAGTAACCAATTACACCCATTCTGTTCCGTACTTTAGGTTTCGCTCATGAATAAAACTTTGTTTCTTCTCATATATCTCCTTTGTTCTTCTTCGTTATTTGCCAAAAGCGAATTGGATTCTCTTATCGTTTTGCTGGAAAACACTATAAAGGAAGCACCCATTTACGAACAGAAAAAGATCAATAAAATTGAGAGCATTAAGAATATTTTGGCGAATACGCACATTAGTAAAGAGCAAAAGTTTTTTGTCAATGGCCAATTAATAGAGGAGTATTTAAAATATAATTTCGACTCTACACTCCATTATGTAAATCTGAATCAAAAATTGGCCGAAGAGTTGGGTAACCCGGAACTGCAAGTTCAGTCCAATATAAGAATGGCTTCTGTACTTGCTTCTTCGGGCAGATATTTTGAAGCCGTTGAACAACTGGAACGTATTGATAAAAAACATCTATCAAACAGATACCTTATTGATTATTACAATGCCTTAATTAAAGTATATAACGATTTAAATTTTTATACGCCTTCCGTGCAAAACAAGCAGAGATACTCCACCATCTTAAATGAGTACATCAATTTATTATTGCCACTTTTAGATAAAGAATCGGATCAATATCTGTCCATCCTTGAAAAACAGTACCGTGATCAACGAAATTTAACGGAATGCGAAAAGATAAATACACTACGCTTGTCCAGAGCAGAAATGGGAACCAGTGAATATTCCCTAATAACCTTTGAGCGTTCTTTGCTATTCGAACTAAAAAATGAACCACTTTTAAGAAAAAAGTACCTGATTCTATCGGCTATATCTGATATTAAAGCAGAAGTTAAAGACAATGCTTCATTAACAGAACTGGCTTTAATACTTAACGAAGAGGGAGATGTTGAAAGGGCACACCATTTCATTATGTTCTCGTTTAAAGATGCCTCCTTTTATAATTCACGCTTACGATTTACTGTCATTTCCGAAATTTTACCCGTCATCACAAATGCCTACCAAATTAAAACGGCTCAACAGCAAAAAACGTTAAGCAAACTTCTCGTCATTATAAGTGTCCTATTGTTTATACTGTTGCTGGCTATATTTTTCATACACCGACAATTGCGCTCTTTAAAAAAAGCACAAGGCGAATTAAAAAAAGTAAACGATCAATTAAAACTCCTCAATTACAACCTAAAAAACTCTAACAGTCAATTGAATGTAGTTAATGACAAGCTTGCCGAAGCCAACCAATTAAAAGAACATTACATAGGTAACTTCCTCACCATTTTTTCTAATTACATAGATAAACTGGATGAGATGAACAAAATGGTGAATAAAAAGATAGCAGCCAGGCAGTTTGAAGAATTGTTCCGATTAACCCAATCAAAAAAATTAATTTATACCGAAATACAAGAATTTTATAAAAGCTTTGATGATACGTTTTTGCATATTTTCCCAAATTTTGTGGAGCAGTTAAATAATTTACTGACACCCGAAGAGCAAATAGTATTAAAGGATGAAGAAAGGCTAAATACCGAGCTTCGCATATTTGCACTTATCCGATTGGGCATTAATGATAGTTCTAAAATCGCCAAACTACTTCGCTATTCGGTTAATACCATTTATAATTACCGCGTAAAAATTAAAAATAAGGCTCTTACCGATCGCGATAACTTTGAAAACAGCGTCATGCTAATTGGTGTGGCCAAAAAATAAAATCGAACTGCCTTAAAAAGCAGATTTTTATTTTTGATAGAGTTTCAATTCTATCTAAAATTAATACGTTTATTTAGGATTTTTAACTTTACATGCACTTAACCCATCCACTTTTTTACAAAATCCCACATCGTTTAACCTTCACAATTTCAGCCACATAAACCATCCGTAGGTCTAATTCAATCTACTTTTCCACTACACACCTTAGTTCTTTATTTGTTTTTACCTTCTCTTTACAAATAGTAAAAACACACCTCGTTTTTACATGAGTAGCAACATACATTAACAAATAAATACTTAATTATGAAGAAATCTATTTTGTGGGCGTATCACAAATTTATAGTATGCGCAGTTATTGGACTGCTTTTGTCCATTAACATGACAGCCCAGCAACCAAGCGTCAGCGGAAAAGTGACGGATAAAAGTGGCGACCCCATTCCAGGCGTTTCCATTGTCCTTAAGGGCACAACCATCGGAACCATATCAGGGATTGACGGTGACTTCAACCTTAGCAGTGAGATTCCTTTGGATGGCACACTAATTTTTAGCTTTATAGGGATGCAAACCAGGGAAGTCAATATGGAAGGACGATCGCAAATAAACGTTACCCTGATGGACGATATGCTCGGCTTAGATGAAGTAATTGTTGTGGGATATGGAACGCAGGAAAAAAAGGATATTACTGGTTCCGTGGCAATGGTTAGTTCCGAAGAATTGGAGTCTCGCCCCAACACCCAACTTGGATCATTAATTCAAGGACGGGCAGCAGGAGTACGTGTAGTATCCGCATCAGGTAAACCGTCGGAAGGCTTAAGCGTGAGGGTTCGTGGAACCAACTCAGTTACAGCAGGAAGTGAACCTTTGTATGTAATAGATGGAATCCCAACCAGCGATACACGCTCTTTAAACCCTGCAGATGTAGAAACCATGACTATTTTAAAGGATGCTTCTTCTGCAGCCATTTATGGTGCACAGGGAGCTAACGGTGTAGTTTTAATTACTACTAAAAGAGGTAAGAGCGGCAAATCAAAAGTAAGCTTAGATGCATACACTGGATTTTCAGAAGTATGGAATACCCTTCAAGTTTTAAATGGTGAACAGTATCGTGATTTAATGACCGAAATGGGACAGTCAACCGATTGGCAGCGATACAATAATAATACAGATTGGCAGAATGAGGTATTCAAAAGAGGGGTGTCGCAAAACTACCAATTGTCCGTGTCGGGGGGAAATGATGAGACTACCTACTACATTTCTGGTGGCTGGGTGAAACAAGAAGGAGCCGTGAGGAGTGCCCAAATGGATAGAGCCAACTTTAAAGTCAACCTGAATCATGAAGTGAATAAATGGCTAAGCCTGGGAACCAGGATAGCTTATACCAAATACTCCGATGTTGATGTGAACGATAATAACGCAGTTAACCAAGGAGGAGTATTAACCGGGGTAATTAACACACCAAGTGTTATTGGCATTTATAACGAAGATGGAACGTTTACTTCCAATCCTTTCCAGAATTGGGAAAACCCAATTGCCAGTACCGATGGTTCGGAGCGAGAATATAAAAATGATCGTTTTCTGGGAAGTATGTACGTAAAGGTTGATTTTTTAAAGGATTTTTCTTTTAAAAGTAATCTTGGGGTTGACTATAGCAATGGTATTTATGATAGTTTTCTGGATCCTTATTTAACCAGCTATGGGCGAGCCAAAGGTGGAATTGCAAACAACAATACCAATCGTAATAGCTACTGGATGATAGAAAATACACTATCCTACAATAAAAAAGTAGAAAGCCATTCGCTTGAAGCGTTAATTGGTGGTGTGGCTCAAAAATATTTATGGGAGAGCAATTACATCACAACCGAAAACTTCTCTAGTAATGGTATTACAACCACAAATGCAGGTTCTATTATTACATCAGCTGGCAATACAAAGTCGGAGAAAACAAATACATCATTTATTAGTAGGCTAAATTATTCATTTGATGATAAATATCTACTGACAGCCAACTTTAGGGCCGATGCCTCCAGTGCTTTTGGTCCTGATAACCGTTGGGGTTATTTTCCATCATTTTCTGCCGGATGGCGTATATCTCAAGAATCATTTATGACAGGATTTGACTTTTTGAATGATTTAAAAGTTCGTGTTGGTTGGGGAGTAGTTGGTAACGACCAAATCCGTAATTATGCATATTATGGTTTAACAGGTTCTGGGGCAAATTATCCAATTGGAGGACAGGCTATGCCGGGAACATATCCTGCTGCAATTGACAACAATAGTTTGAAATGGGAGGAGTCTGAACAAACCAACGTAGGACTGGATCTTAATGTTTTTAATGGTCGTGTTCAATTAACAGCAGATGCCTACATGCGTAAAACAAAAGATTTATTGTTAGATGCTCCTCTCCCACACAGCACAGGATACGATAATGCCTTACAAAACATTGGAAATCTTGAAAATAAAGGTTTAGAATTTAGCCTGAATACAGTTAATATTGATAAAGCCATCGAGTGGAGTTCAACATTCAATATTTCTTTTAACAAGAACGAAGTAACCAACCTGGTTGTAGAAAGCTTGCCTATGGGCAACATTGCAGGCAGAGGAGAGGCCATATTACTAGAAGAAGGTCAACCTTTGGGAACCTTATACGGATACGTGTGGGGTGGTGTGGACCCAGCAACCGGAAATGGTTACTATGTTGACCGAAATGGAGAAAGCACCTTTGATCCAACTCCTGAAGACAGGAAAATTATTGGAGATGCTAACCCTGATTTCTTTTATGGAGTAAATAATTCAGTGATGTATAAGGGAATTGGGTTAACTATCTTCCTGGAAGGTAGTTATGGAAACGACATGTTGAATGCCACTAGAATAGATTCAGAGGGAATGAGTGATCCTAAAAATCAGTTGTTAACCGTTAACAACAGATGGAGACAAGCTGGTGATGTAACAAGCATTCCTAAAGCAAGCTGGGCAAACACTGATAACTCACGCATATCAACACGATTTATCGAAGATGCATCTTACTTAAGGGTTAAAACCATCACTTTAAGCTATGATATTCCTCAAAAATTCGTGAAGAAAATAAATCTTGACAGGGTTAAAATTTATGCAACAGGGGAAAACCTGTTTACCGTAACTGATTATTCAGGCTTCGACCCTGAGGTGAATGCATTTGGAGGCTCTAATACCATGAGAGGCATTGATTATGGAACCTACCCGCAAACACGAAATATCATCTTTGGTTTAAATGTTACCTTTTAAATAAAATGAAAATGAAAATTAAAGTATATATAATAAGCAGTTTGCTAGCAGTTTCGCTATGGTCATGTAACAATTTCCTTGACTTGAAACCCATTTCGGAAGAAACTACAGCAACAGCCTACGATTCATATAGCCAAATAGAGGCTGCCTTGACAGGAACTTACGAATCTTTTCAATCAGATACATACGTTTGGAACAATATTACTTTTCAGGATGTGAGGTCTGATAATTATTATGCAGGAGGGGACAATCCTGAAATATTTGAAGTTGATTTTCTGAATATTTCTGCCACCAACTCTAAAGTGTATCAAAGTTGGTCGAACTTATACAATGCCATATTAAAGGCAAACATTGTATTAGATAAAGTTGATGGAGTTAATGATCCTTTGCTATCCGATAAACGAAGAAACCAGATAAAAGGAGAAGCATACTTTTTAAGGGCTTATCATTATTATAACCTGGTAAATTTGTGGGGTGGTGTACCTCTTATTTTAGCACCCACTTCCTCAACTGAAGCCAGTGCAGTTAACGTTCCTCGTTCTTCTGCAGCAGAGGTTTTTGAGCAAATATTAATTGATTTGGACATGGCAATAGATTTACTTCCTGACACCTATGGAGATGAAGCTTCTGTCAATAAAGCTCGCGCAACTACAGGGGCAGCTAATGCACTAGCTGCTAAAGCATGCGCACAAAAGCCTAATCCCGATTACACCAAAGCACTTGAATACATTGCTCAAGTTGAATTAAGTGATGCAAATTACCAACTCATTGATTATGCACATCTATTTGACGGGAACCATTATAACAATGCGGAATCTATTCTTGAAATTCAATACCTGGGAGGCGACGAAGGAAACTGGGGCCCGCAGATGTTATTGCCGCCTTCAATTTCTGGCGATACCTGGAGGAAGTTTATTACACCTTCTAACAATTTGGTCAACGCCTTTGATGCAGAAGGTGATGAGGTACGAAAGAATGCAAGCATTTTATTTGAAGACATCACCAGTTGGGTAGATGAATATTGGGGTAATGCTTCCGGCAGTGCAATACCTTTTGCCTATAAATGGAAAAATGCCATGGGCTGGGCCAGTACCGACCGTCAGTATATTTTGCGCTATGGAGATATTGTGCTCCTGAAAGCAGAAGCATTGAACGAAACCAACGAACTGGAATTAGCTGTAGCTGAAGTTAACCGTATCCGAACCCGTGTAAACTTGGATCCGTTAACCGCTGATAAAACAAGTAGCAAGGAAGTATTGCGTTTGGCAATTTTGAATGAACGCCGTCTTGAATTAGCACAGGAAGCCCAACGCTGGGACGACTTGGTACGTTATGGGGTTGCTGTTGAAACAATGAATAATCTGGTAGAAATTGATTTAAGGGATAATCAACCGGTGGCTTATGGAATGACTGAAGCCAAAATTCTACTTCCCATTCCTCAGCAAGAACTTGATAGAAATCCTGCTTTAGAAATCAATCCATCAAATTAAAAAAATATGAAACGAGCCATGAGAATACTTGACACACTGGAGAGATGATTATTGGCGAGTTCCATCGAATGTATTTGAAAGTTAAAACTATAATGAGATGAAAATTAAAAATATATTATTTGTCCTGATGGCCACTTTGTTGGTCTGGGGCTGCGAAGAGGAAAGCAACCTTCAACCCGAAGGTAACTGGGAATTGAGCGAACCTTCCGTAATGCAATTCAACGATGGCAATAAATTGGTTCTGGATGAATCGGAACCTTTGAGCAACATTGAATTTAAATGGAACCAAGCTGTTTCTTCGGCAGGTTATGGTGTGTATTATACTGTTATCATTGATTCTTTAAATGCAGCAGATTCAAATCACCCTGTTATATCGCTGCAGGCTAAGAATGGTGGCAAAAGCACGAGTGCCAGCATTAGTACCTTAGCCCTAAACGAAGCATTATACATGGCTGGTTTTAAACCCGGTGAGGACATCGAGCTTCAATGGTCTGTTGTGGCATCTTGCCTTTCTAAAACAAGCAAAGACCAAGCTCCTGTAACCATGGTAAGGTATGACGATGATAATTTATATCTATCAGGCAAAGCCACTGAAGTTGGAGATAATGTAAACAAAGCAATTCTGATGAAACGTTTACAAAATGCAGCAGGTGAAAAACTGAATTTATTTGAATCCTATACTCAACTAAAAGCCAATGAAGGATTCCTGATTTATAACGGACGTAGTGAAAATGCGATTGCCTATGGAGTTGATACGGATGGAAATCTAATTCGCGATGGTCAAGCCATAACTGTTGATAATGAAGGGATTTATAGAATCAATATTGATTTTGAAGCGATGACTATTTCCTTCTTTAAAATAGACCGTCTGGCTCTTATAGGAGGAGCACTGGAAGGAGGTTGGGATTCGGACGAGGCACTTGAATACAAAGGAAAAGGTGTATGGAAAGCGGATATAAGCTTTGTACAAGCAGGCGGATATATTATCAGAGCCAATAACGGTTGGCAAGGTATTATGAAACAAGTTAATGAAACGGCAAATGAGGTTGTTCTTGAGGATTTTGGAAATGCGCATGGCTATGCTTTAAATGATTTCCAGCAAAGCGAAGCAGGCTATTATACCGTAACCTTAAGTTTAACAGGAGAAAAGTACACCTTGGATGTAGAGAAATTGCCCGAGGAACGGATGTATGTAATCGTGAACAGTGCGGATGCCTACGAAATGACTTTGGTGGGTGATGGAAGGTTTGCAACAACAAGTTATATTGCTTTACAAACTACCGACAATATTCTGGTTAATACAAAATCAGATGGTAGCGGAACAAGTTACAGCATTAGTGGAGCCATGGACCAAGGCGATGGCGATAAGGTAGAGGGTACTTTAAGTTTATCCGAAAGCAACACATCTTTTTCTCCAGCTGTTGACCAGGCCTATGGATTTGTGGTAGATGTAAAAACCAGTGAGTTAAAATGGTATTATTATAACCTGAAACTATTCCATTGGGATGATGAAGCAGATGGTGGTTGGGATGCCAAAACAGAAACAGTGCTAACTTATTCACATCCTTATATATTTACGGCAACAGCTGCTTTACAAGCAGACTTTGAATCTAAATTCTTCTCTCCATGGGATATCCAATTTGGAGCCGGGGCAAACGATAACCAAACTGCGCTGGTAGGAACCGCAACTAACGATTCAGGAGCTTCAAATCTGAAAAACATTACAACAAGTGCCAATTATAATATTACGCTAACAGTAGCACCTGATTTTGCCACTGCGAATTATGAGTTTGTCGCTCAATAACTGAAATTTTACACCCATGAACATAAAAAAAATGTCAATTATATCATTATTACTAACAATCGTCAGCTTGATGGGAGTTCAATGCTCCGATAACGATGGCGCCACACCAGCTCCTCCTCCGATAACATCGGAGGAGTTGGATGTGTCCCTTTACCTTTCAACGTATGATGGGATTGCTAAATTTAGTAAGCAGGACAAATCTTTTACCCAAGCTTCAGAAAACAGCAACCCAACCATTACTATAAATACGGGCGAGACTTATCAAACCATGGATGGTTTTGGGTTTACGTTGACCGGGGGAAGTGCCATGCATTTATACAACATGAGTTCCTCCAAGAGGCTTGCTTTGTTAAATGAGTTATTTGCGCATGATGAAAACAATATTGGTGTAAGTTACCTTAGGGTAAGTATTGGAGCTTCTGATTTAGATCCTTATACATTTTCGTATAATGATTTAGGAGCAGGTGAAACAGATATCGATATGCAGCAATTCTCACTGGCACCGGATAAAGCCTATTTAATCCCGATACTAAAGGAAATTTTGGCCATCAATCCTGATATTAAAATAATGGGATCTCCGTGGTCGGCACCAACCTGGATGAAAACAAACGGAGCAACCAAAGGAGGAGAACTTAAACCGGAGTATTACCAGGCATATGCCAATTACTTTGTGAAATATGTGCAGGAAATGGCTAAGGAAGGAATAACCATTGATGCCATTACCGTTCAAAACGAACCATTGCATCCGGGAAATAACCCTAGTATGTTTATGCCGGCAAGCGACCAGGCTAAATTTGTAAAGTCGGCATTGGGCCCCGCTTTTGAAGCTGAAGGAGTCAATACTAAGATTATTATTTACGATCACAATGCAGACAGAACAGATTATCCGATTAGCATCTTAGATGATGCAGAGGCCAATAAATATATCGATGGGTCAGCATTTCATCTGTACGGTGGCGAAATTGGAAATCTAAGCGCTGTTCACGATACTCATCCCGATAAAAATCTGTATTTTACAGAACAATGGGTTGGTGCCCCTGGGAATTTTGGCGAGAATATGCTCTGGCATACGCGTAACCTGATTATTGGAGCTTCTCGCAATTGGTGCAAAACAGTATTGGAATGGAATCTGGCAGCAGACCCTGACCTGAAACCCCATACCGATGGTGGATGTACCGAATGTCTGGGAGCATTAACTATCGATGGTGACGCTGTAGTTCGCAATCCTGCTTATTACATTATAGCACATGCTTCCAAATTCGTGCGCCCTGGATCTGTTAGAGTTGATTCAAACATGCCTTCAGGACTGCCCAATGTGGCTTTTCAAACGACTAATGGAGATATTGTAGTAGTCGTACTAAACGATTCTAGCGATAAGAAACAGTTTAATATTGAATTAAATGACAAAATGACTTTAGTAGAATTAGCTTCTAAATCAGTGGGAACATTTGTTTGGAAACAAAAATAAAAAAAATACAATGAAGAATTTATTTATAATAGCGATTATATCTGCGCTTTTTGTTGGGTGTTCCAACCCAGACCCGCAGCAGCAACAAAAATATGTTGCCAATGAATTTTCCCCCTCCGGAAAAACCGTTACCGTTTACTCAACCGATAAGGAAAGTGGCGACCGTATGGCGTTAAAACAGAATGCCAGTTTTAGCGAAGCCTCACAACCCATGGAAACGGAGCTGTCCGTATTTGTAAACCCGAACAAGCAGTTCCAGTCCTTTATAGGTATTGGAGGTGCCATTACCGACGCATCTGCCGAAGTTTTTGCCAAGCTATCCGAGGATAAACAGCAAGAATTTATGGACGCTTATTATGGCAAAGATGGTATCGATTACACCTTGCTGCGCACCACCATTCACAGCTCAGACTTTAGCTCGGGCAGTTATACTTATATAGAGGAAGGCGATAAGGAACTAAAAACCTTTTCCATCGAACACGACAGGCAATATCGTATCCCTATGATAAAACGAGCCATAGAAGCGGCTACCGAGCCTTTGTTATTTTACGTGAG
>JAGXIP010000145.1 GCA_024635585.1 Saccharicrinis sp.
CGTAATATGTAAGTGTTGAGCTAAAGCACTTAATTCATTTATAATACGAATCAAAGATACAGCATACGATTGTGATACGAAATCACCAATAATAGTGATTTATGATGTGGGATTTATTTTAAAAAAAAACATTGGTGTCCGGTAAACTTTTTTTAATTCATTCTCAAACGCAATGTTTTGATGGTGTTGAGAGATTTTCAATTAGGTTAGGGCTTACTTCCGCCTCAGAGAAAATTTACGTTAAGAAAATCAAATGGATTGGCGTTAAAAAATTCGGGCTGTTTGAGCGTAGCGAGTTCCTGAATTTTAGTCAAGCAGTCTGATTTTTAGGAAATTATGAGCAGCGGCGGCCTTTTTTGCTTACTTTTGGGGCTGTAGCCAAAAAGTAAGAGCCGTGCGGCTTGAGCACAAAAGTAAGATTACATTATTTTTACCGGACAACAGTAATTTCAAATAGTTTTCTCGACTAAAGACCGAGAGCAAACCTTAACTGAAAACAGGGATGCTCTCTATAAACACATTTGGAGCATATTGAGCAACAAAAAAATGTCACTTATATAGAATTGGCGGTGTGGAAGATCATATCCATATTGTAACACATATCCATCCCTTAGTTGCCCAGGCAATGCTTGTCAAAGACATTAAACTTTCAACATCAGAATTAATTAAAAATACAAATCTATTCTCCAACTTTACCGGGTGGCAAAATGGTTATGGAGCTTTTACATATCACATAAATAGCAAAGAGCAATTGATTCAATATGTTAAAAACCAAGTTAATCATCACAAAACTATAACCTTTAGAGACGAGTATACGGTATTGCTACAAGAACACGGTATTGAATTTGATGAAAAATACCTTTTCTGAGGGGTATTCAATCCCGTCAGAGCCTGCTCCGCTATAGCGGAGGTTGAGATACATCTCTACTAAATACCACGGGTAGCAATCCTTGGCTATTCACATTCAACCATTTTGTGGTTAATAGACGAACTGTCAATCAATGCCGTCGCGGAATCCTTCAATGCCAAAATCAAAGAATTCAGATATCAGCTTAGAGGTGTTGTAGATGTAAAGTTCTTCCTATTCAGATTAACAAAGATTTTTGCGTAAAAATAACAATCAATATTAGACCCAGTTTTTGGCACTGGTCCGAAAAAGGCATATTTCGAGGTGGACTTCAGTTGGTCTAAGAATTCACAATTTTAGTCCACCTGAGAAAGTTTAAAATGCACTGTAATATATCAGCCACTATGAGCCAAATCATAAAAGCTAGATAGTGATTATATTTTAGGAAGCTTATAAGCCCAAGTGTTTGCTTCTCTCACTTATCAACCCTATATACTCAACCTTCTTCTCTTGTTGCAAAAAAGATTCATCAATCAAATTCAACACCTTTGGCAAGGCCTTTTGGAAGCGATTGATACGATTCTCAACTTGCTTGGTATTCAGTTTTAAATTTTGCGTAAAAAGCATAAAATTGAATCATAAGTTTTTATTATTTTAGCAACCTTTCAATATATATACAAATATGCATAAAATACGTTTTGCACTCTTGGTTATTAGTTTTTTAGTTAATTCTATTTGTTCTATATCTCAAACACTTCCTTCGTGGTGTGAAAATGTTAACTATGATAAGAATTACGTAGCCAATGAAAATTCTCGTACGGATGGAATTTCATATCTACTATCTGACAATCAAATAAACTTAGTCACAAAGGAATTTTATTCACGCGTATCAGTAAAAATAACTGGAGAAAATGGCTTACGCCAGGCTTCATCTCTTTTAATCAATTATGACAGCACGTATCAGACAAGTAAATTTTTAACCATTGATATTATTAGAAATGGACAAGTGATAAATGTGCTAAAAAAGCAAAAGCCTGAACATATCCGACGAGAAAGAAATCTTGAAAATGGAATAATTGATGGTTCAATAACCTCCTATTTAAACGTAAATGACTTGCGGGTGGGCGATATCTTAGATTATAGTTTTGTAGTAAAGGGATTCAATCCTATCATTAAAGAATTCATTCTATTTAACCAAAACACAAGTTTCACTGTTCCCATCGGGAAAGTCCATATTTGTTTTTTAACGGATGTTGCGAACAACTTTAAATACCAATTAAAAAACGGTGCCCCCAGTCCACACATACAAAAAAGCAACGAACTTACTAGCTATATTTGGGACATTAACAACCCGGATGTAATTAATATAGAACAAGATGTTCCTTCTTGGTATAACCCTATTCCAATGATCGAATTTTCATCTAACTCTAATTGGGAACAATTAACAAAGCACCTTTTAACATTATTCACTTCTAACGAAGACTTTAGCGATGAATACAATGCACTATTAGACACCATTAGAACCAAACACACCTTAAAAGAGGAGCAAGCACGATATGCGATAAAATATGTTCAGAATAATATCCATTATTTAGGTAATGAAAACGGGATATACAGTTACAAACCAAGGCATCCAAATGTTATTTTACAAAAGAAATCAGGCGATTGCAAAGAAAAAAGTTGGCTATTAACCTGTTTATTAAACGACATAGGGTACGAAGCACATCCGGTGTTAGTAAACACTTTTCAGGGTCATATTTTAGATGAACTACCAGTAGCGTTTGGAGCATTTAATCATTGTGTTAATTGCTTCGTGGTAGGATTAGATACGATATTTGTTGATCCAACAATTACAAATCAAGGTGGCAACCTCCAAAATATCTTTTTCCCTAATTATGAAAAAGGACTTATTGTAAAAAAAAGCACATCGGGTTTGACAAGTATCCCAATACAAAATAAAGAAAAATACACTACTGAAGAGACATATAACTCTGATGATTTACAGGGTATAACATACCTAGATGTAAAAACAACTATAAAAGCTGGTAATGCTGATTTGCAAAGATTACTATTTAAAAATACATCACTTAAAAATATTCAGGCAGAACTCCTTAAGTATTATGCAAATGTCTATCCACGGATAGACACTGTATGTATGCTATCATTTGAAGATGATATTGATAATAATGTAATAACCTTAAAACAATCTTATTCAATAAATAACTTCTGGGAAGTTACCGATACACTTAGGCCTGAAAACGTAGCTACCAACTTTCAAGCTCAAACGATTCAAAACCTTTTGCGTCGAGAAACTTATCCGAATAGGAAAAGCCCAATGGCTTTAGCTTACCCCATTGATGTGACACAAACAATAATTGCAAATTTACCATATGATTGGACTATAAATAATGAAACAGAAACAATTGCTGGAGAAGGATTTAACTTTACCAGGACTGTAAAGTACAACAATCGAACGCTTCGATTAAATTATAATTATGCGACTACACAATCATATATAGACAAAACAAAATATTTAGATTTCATCGGCAAGAATGGACAAATTTTTAACAGCTTAAATTATTCACTATGGTATACACTACCAAACAATACCAAAGTGCAAAAAGAAAGTCCCCACCCTTTTTTTATTGTTCCCATTGTTCTAATCATAGGACTTTTTTCGATGTTTGCATTTCAGGCCTTTAAATATGATCCAAAAGTTGATTCCTCTTATGCAAACAGTACGCAGAACATTGGTGGCTGGCTATTAATTCCTGGTATTGGCATTATTTTATGGACAATTATTATGTTGGTAGGTTTTATGACGAAAATAGAATTGGGTATAGACTCCTCCTCATTACTCATTTCCACTAATGACACTTCGTCAGGATTAATGTACTGGTTTATATTTGTTTTTTGTTTTTTGCTTATTTCAATTTTTGGAGTACTAAATTCTCTTTTGTTGCTATTAAAACGCAGTAGTTTCCCAATTATGATGATTATTTACTATATAATTTTCTTATTTTTTACATTGCTTTTTAGTACCATAATATTCATAACTAACAAGGAAGGTTCTATATTTTTTATGAACCTTTGGCCATTCATCAACTGTGCGATATGGATTCCCTATTTTATCAAATCAGAACGCGTTAAAAAAACATTTACTAGAAGATTTAAAACTGATACATCTCAAAAACAGAATGAGGCTGTTAGTGAAATAAAGATGTAATAACATGTATTTTCGCAAACATTAGTTTATGCGGATGTAGTATTTAGTTTATATAGATGTTAAGATATTTAGAATAGATGTATGTTTTACTTT
The DNA here is from genome assembly GCA_024635585.1 of Saccharicrinis sp. Classification (GTDB taxonomy): domain Bacteria; phylum Bacteroidota; class Bacteroidia; order Bacteroidales; family Marinilabiliaceae; genus Saccharicrinis. The sequence continues at coordinate 4,167 of JAGXIP010000145.1, forward strand.
TAGTATATACCAAACATACTTATCTACATCACCTAATTAGCGAAAACTATTATTGGAGATGAAATTGGACAATTACCATATTCAACACTTTGTAGCGCGCTCATGAACCGTTCGTTGCACGCACCGTTCCTGTTAATTATTAAATAGATGTCCATTCAAATCATTTTCACAAGTTACCGCTTTCATTGATGGCTAGTTGCATGCCATTTATACTGGATTAATTGTATTTGCCGCATCTTGTTATCCCGATCAAAAAGGGTAATTAGATCATTTCTTATTATAAAAATTAGCTTTGGGTCCTAAGTTAGACCATTGGTTATGCGATTCCGGATAGCCTAAACTATTTGCTTGCGCAAGGTCTTTCTTATACCCCTTATTATCTCCAATGGCTAGCTTTGCATACGCTCGACCATGATAGCTAGCTCCGCAATTATAACCTTCAAATAAGTCTGACAATGAAATGGATTTGTCATAATCTTGAATTGCATCAATATGTAAATCTAAATTGTATTTACTGTCCCCTCGATTTAAGAAGAAAGTTGGATTTGATGAATCTATCGCAATAGCTCTATTGTAGTCCTTTATTGACTCTAAATTATTACCCATCATACTAAGTGTCCATCCCCGATTATTATAATAATGGCTTGAAGTTGAGTCATATTCTATGGCTTTATTCAAATGAACTAAAGCACTATCGTATTTATTAATAGCTTGATATACTAGTCCAAGTGTACCATGAGGAGCATCTTTACCAAAATCAAGATTTCCAATTACTTTGTAGCAAAGATCAATACTTGCATCATAATTTTTTAGATGAAATTCCACACTGGCCAAAGATGACATAATTCCATAGTGGGTGGGATTATATTTCAGCGTTTTGTAATAATACTTTTGTGCTTCTTCAAAATCATACATTTCTTCATAAATGCTTCCAATATTGCCTAAGGCCGCTGTATTTTGCGGTTCAAGATCTAAAGATTTTATGTAATCTTCAATAGCAAGTGGATAATCTTCAATTAAATACCTTACGTAAGCTCTTGAGCGTAATGCCAAGGCATAATTAGAATTTAATTGGATAGCGTTGCTATAATATTTTATGGCCTTATCATAGGACTCCAACTCCTCATAACATTTACCAGCAGAGTGCATGGCAGTAATGTTCTGATCATCGTATTCTATCGATATCTCATAGTAGTATATCGCAGCCTTATAGTCTTTTTCCTCAAAAAAGGTACCTGCTGTTCGTTCAAATCCTCGTGATAATTTCCTTTTCTCAATTTCTGTACTAATTACGTAGA
>JAGXIP010000146.1 GCA_024635585.1 Saccharicrinis sp.
ATCCGGCGCCTTTAATGGTGTAGGTTTGTGTAACATTATCATACGAACCCGAACCTGTGTTTTTAGGATTGCCAATATCAGTATTATATTGAAAGATGCCTACTGAATTATCTTGAGCAGTAGATACAAGCGATAAGCAAAAGCAAAGGAGCATAAATTTAATTCTCATTGTATTGGATTTAAGTTATTGAATGACTCTCTTCTTATTTTGTGTGTTCAATCGAGATAAAGTCAAAAATCAAGATTGAAATGGACAATGGGATTTTTAGTTGTTTTTTCAACATCTTTAATTTTAATGGCTTATAACGTTGGCAATATGGCATGAAGCGGATTGCGAGTGATTCACTATCAAAGCGAGTTGAAGTTGGAACGGACTAAAACCGCACCAATTAAGCACTTCACTGCTTTTTGCTATGTTGCTTTTATTATTTATCAAATTCTAAATACTTTAAGTAAAGTCCTGTCTTTGCTGATATAAATTTTATCATTTCGGTGTCTTTTTCATAATTAGAATCACCTCCTTGTCTAGAACTCCATTTATTTGAATCGGAAAAATCAATTATATAATGTTTATCAATCACGATATTTCCATTTGGAGCAATCAGTTTCTCAATGGATTTGATGCTAGTAATTTCCTTATACTCATATTTAGATTCAGTCAATTGGAAAAAATTGCTAATCACTATCTTTTTAGTTCCGAATGATGCAAAATTATTAATTGCAAAAATGAAGAATCCAGTAACTAAAATTATCAGAAACTTGATAAGAATTTTTATTATATCATCACTGTCATATCCATATTTTAAATTTGAATATGCAATATAGTCATTGTACTTTTCTTTAAGTATCGGTTTTTGAATCGCCGTGAAAATGAACGCGGATAAACCAAGTCCCGAAAAAATCGACGGCACGAACCACATCATTCTATCAGGCAAGAATAAATATCCTTTATCATCGTAATTTGAAAATCTGAAATCTGAGATTGCTCCAAAAATTTTATATGATATATAAACTAAAAATGGTGTTGAAACAAAAAATAATAACAGAATTAAAATGTCAAATGTGCGAAATTCTTTTTTGAGTTCAGTTAAAGATTTTGAAGACTGGTGTTTAGTTTTATTTATTGGAAAATATCTACTAAACAATGCAAATATCAAACTCATTAATCCGCTTGTTACTGCTATCGAAATATGTTTTTCATTCATATATGTCTATATTATTCTGATGTGTGTCTTACAATTAGCCCCAACTTCTCAATAATCTCACCCCATGCCGTTATTTCGGCTATGTACCCTGTTTAAAAGCGTTTATTACCATAGGGGGTGGTTTGATAAGTGCATATGGACTTAATATTAAGGCATTAAAGTTAATTTTTTATTATAAAAAAATACATTGCATAATAATTTTTGGAGTGGAAGAAAGGTCTGGTTTTGAGAAATTAACAGAAAGCCTGTGGGGGTGGAAAAGACGGAGGTTAACGGCTTTATCCTGCCACACAAAACTATCTGGGTTTACTTAGATGTGCAATATAACCAAATGGAGGTATGTGTATTTACAGCAGGGGACAAACGCAGTTACCTAGTACGGTATCCCGTGCGAAGCATCGGGATAAATAGCGAGAGGCGCACTGACCGTCAACTGACTGTCAGCCGTCTACTCCTTTAGTTGCAGTTTGACAGGAAAGTGCTGCATAATATGCAGCAAATCATATAATTACCATTACAATAAATTGGGGAACTAATTAAAACGCTCCATTATCCCGCCACCAACCACTGCATCATCCTTATAAAAAACGATGGATTGCCCCGGGGTTAGAGCCCATACAGGTTCTTTGAATTCGATGTGTAGTTCTTCGTTTTTAAGTTCTATGGTACCCGGGGTGGGAGGGACGCAATCTAATCCCCGGATTCTAATATCCACCGTTTGTGGGGTTGCTAGAAATGCAGGATTATTAATCATAAATTTTTGGATTGCGAGATGTGATGAGAAAAGGGTGTTTTTTGGTGCGGTATATAAACTGTTGTTTTCCGGGTCGATCCTCGCTACGCATTCACCGTGGTTGCGGTATAGGTTTAACCCTCGTTTTTGACCGATGGTATAATTGGGGAAACCATCGTGGGTGCCGATAATATCCCCCTGACTATTGAGAACTTCGCCTTTTTGCAGCTTTTGTTTCAGTTCAGGTTTTATTGTCTCCATAAAAAGCCTGTAGTCGCTGCCCTTTAAAAAACAAACACCCATGCTTTCCTTTTTACCAGCCAATGTGGTAAACCCTAACTCAAGAGCTTTTTGCTTTACCTCTTTTTTTTCCATTTTACCTAAGGGAAAAACACACTTCGACAATATTTTTTGTGGCAGGTTCCATAGGAAGTACGACTGGTCCTTAACCGCGTCTTCTCCCTTCTGGATGTAATAATAGCCCTCCTTTTCAATTACACGCGCATAGTGTCCGGAGGCAATCATATCGCACCCGAGGCGTTCAGCTTCCTCCCCAAATATTTTCCATTTAATTGTTTCGTTGCAGCGCACGCAGGGGTTGGGAGTTCTGCCGCTCATATATTCATTTACAAAGTAGTCAATCACTTCTTTTTTAAACGTATCATAAACGTCCTTCACATAAAGTACTATGCCAAGTTTTGCAGCTAGTTTTTCGGCCTCTAAGGTAAAGGATTTAGAATCGGGCGATGATAGTGGTGAAATGGTATTGAGCGTTATACCCACCACCTCGTAGCCTTGTTGCAACAGATGCCATGCAGCCATAAAACTGTCTACCCCGCCGCTCATTCCCAGTAAAACTCTTCTCATCTGTTTAAAATATTATAAGATGCTGATATTATATAAAGTAAGAACAAAACTTGTTCCGCCTAAGCGGAAGAGACACTGAGGCATCTAGTTTTTTTAATCATCCCTCTTTGTGTCAATTTTACCTTGTTATGGATGTTTCATATTTGCTAAATTCTATCTTTGCGGCAATAAGTGTAGCTATAAACCTTTAAACGGTCAAGTTAAATTAACTATTTCCCTTACATTTTTTTATCTTGTAGCCGTTGACCAATTTTATTGCTTGTGCTAATGCACGTAATTATTTAATACAATAAGTAAATGCTTTGTTTTAAAAAATATTGAATTATAAATGATACGAAATATAGTTATGATTGGCTCGGGTAATGTGGCCACTCAATTGGGGCTTACTCTTGTAAAAAAAGGTTTTAATATCCGTCAAGTTTATAGTCGCAACCTTACTAATGCAGAGGTGCTTGCGCAGCGCCTAAATGCGTATTCAACTTGTAAGTTTTCCGAGGTGCAAACAAATGCCGATTTGTATATAGTTGCCGTAAGCGATGCCGTTTTATTGTCAGTTATTGAGCAGATGCCCAAAGTAAATGGTACGGTAGTGCATACGGCAGGATCAATGAGTATGGATATGCTCATTAAGTATAACAGGCATGGCGTTTTCTATCCGTTTCAAACTTTCACCAAGGAGCGTGAAGTAGATTTTGGAGTGGTGCCCATTTTACTTGAAGCAAATAATCAAGAAGTTTATGCTGATTTACAGTATTTTGCAAAACAAATATCGCCCATTGTTATGGGTTCAGATTCTGCACAAAGGCAACAAATTCATTTAGCAGCAGTTTTTGCAGGTAATTTTACAAACCACATGTATGCCATCGCCCACGAAATACTAAAAAAGAATAACATAAGCTTTGATGTGCTCAAACCCTTGATCATGGAAACGGCACTCAAAACCGAAACACTAATCCCTATAAAGGCACAAACAGGGCCTGCCGTGCGTGGCGACAAAAATGTAATAAACAAACATTTGGCTTTGCTTGATGATGTTGAGCTAAATATGCTATATAGTAAGCTTTCAAGAAGGATTGCTGAGTTCAATAATCAACATTCATCGGATAAAAACTAAAAGATACATTATTAAAGCCTATTTTAAGCAATCTTTTCCGGAGCAACCCAACAAGTCCACATTTCGTTTTATCTTTGCGGCTTAATTTTTTTAGCAGATGATATCAATAGACGCATTGACCGTAGAATTTGGAGCCACTACGCTCTTTAAAAATATTTCGTTTGTAATAAACGAAAAAGACAGGATAGCACTGATGGGTAAAAATGGTGCAGGAAAATCAACCTTACTGAAAATAATTGCTGGTGCACGAGCTCCTCAGGGCGGTAATGTTTCTGTGCCCAAAGATAAAGTGGTAGCCTATCTTCCACAACATTTGATGAACCAAAGTCAGCGTACCGTTTTTGAAGAAACCGCCCAGGCTTTTGAGCATATTCTGCAAATGGAGAAAGAGATAGCAGTATTAAACCAAGAGCTTGAAAGCAGAACAGATTACGAATCGGAAAGCTACTATGCGCTTATTGAAAAGGTTTCAGCACTAAGCGAAAAATACTATTCAATTGAAGAAACTAATTTTGATGCCGAGGTAGAAAAAGTATTGTTGGGTCTAGGGTTTGTACGTAGTGATTTTAACCGACCAACAGAGGAGTTTAGCGGTGGATGGCGCATGCGTATCGAATTGGCCAAGATATTGCTCAAAAAACCTGATCTTATTCTGTTGGATGAACCTACCAATCATCTCGATATAGAATCGATACAATGGTTAGAAGAATTTTTAATAGCTTGTGGTAAAGCTGTGGTGATTATAAGTCACGACAGAGCTTTTGTAGATAACATAACTACTCGTACCATTGAGGTTACCATGGGTAGGATTTATGATTACAAGGTAAATTATAGCCGTTACCTCGAACTTCGCAAAGAGCGTCGCGAACAACAACAAAAGCAGTACCTGGATCAGCAAAAAATGATAGCCGAAAATATGGAGTTCATTGAGCGCTTTAAGGGTACCTATTCCAAGACTCTTCAGGTGCAGTCGCGTGTTAAAATGCTCGAAAAACTGGAATTAGTAGAGGTGGATGAATTGGACTCCAGCGCCCTTAGGCTAAAGTTTCCGCCTGCTCCACGATCGGGGAGCTATCCGGTAATAATGAGCGAAGTGGCTAAAAGTTACGACAATCATGTTGTTTTTAAGGAAGTGGGTTTAACCATTGAGCGTGGCGAAAAAATTGCCTTTGTTGGAAAAAATGGCGAGGGAAAATCAACACTGGTAAAGGCTATTCTTGGCGAAATAAGCTTTGAGGGACAAGTACAACTTGGGCACAATACCATGATTGGGTACTTTGCGCAAAACCAAGCCTCCATGTTGGATGAAGAACTAAGTGTTTTTCAAACTATAGATGAAGTGGCCAAAGGAGAAGCACGAAATAAAATAAAGGATATACTGGGGGCATTTATGTTTAGCGGAGACGATACAACCAAAAAAGTGAAAGTATTATCTGGTGGCGAACGTACCCGTTTGGCTATGGTTAAATTATTGCTGGAGCCTGTTAACTTGCTTATTCTTGATGAGCCAACCAATCACCTGGATCTAAAAACCAAGGATATATTAAAGGAAGCGCTTAGAGCCTACGATGGTACTTTGATTTTAGTATCGCACGATAGGGATTTTTTAGATGGATTAGCACAAAAGGTTTACGAATTTGGAAACCAAAAAGTAAAAGAACATTTGGGCGACATCAATAGTTTTTTGGAAAAAAGAAAGATGACCAACCTAAAGGATATTGAACGCAAGGTTTAGGCTTAATTCATAAACAATCAATAGATTTTTGCTAAATGTATTTGAGTTAGTTTTTGGTTTAACTTCCTGTTTAAGGAAATAAAGTGTTCGACGTGTAAAAAAATAAATGTAGATTTGTTTTTGATAGTATAATATAATAACAATTTTATGGCCAAGTTTTCAAAAGAAATAAAAATAGGAATTGCGGTTGCAGTAGCACTGTTTATTTTTGGATGGGGTATCAATTTTTTAAAAGGGAAAGATGTTTTTGTGTCGGGTTACACCGTACACGGCGTATATTCTCGCATTGATGGACTCAACGAAGGAAGTCCTGTTTATTTTAAGGGTTACCGCATCGGAACGGTTCAAAAGGTTTCTCTTGTGAGCAACGGCGATAGTGATCTTTTAGTTACGATGACTATTGATAAAAATATTGATTTTCCAAAAAATACAGTGGCTCAAATATACAGTTTGGATTTAATGGGAACAAAGGCCATACGCTTTGTATTTGGCACCAGTACTGAATTTCTGATGGCCGGGGATACTTTGAATACATCGGTAACAGGCGATTTGGCCGACCAGGTGAGCCAGGAAGTACTTCCTTTAAAAGACAAGGTGGAAGGTATGGTGGTTGAGTTTGATTCGTTATTAACCAACTTTAACCGATTGCTCGACGGCGAAAATCGAAAAAATCTCGCCAGCGGAGTGAAAGATTTTTCACAAATGATGCTCAACCTAAACCGTATGAGTACTAAAATAGATCGCAGTTTAGATCCCGACGGTCATTTGGCGCAAACATTCGCCAATATAGATTCGTTTACCATGGTTCTTAATGCTAACGGTAATGTACTGTCGTCCATGATGCTTAATTTAGACGAGGTTACAAGCCAGCTGGCAAATACACATATGGATAGTATAGCTCAACAGCTAAATAAAGCCACGTTATCTATTAATCACCTATTAAGCTCAATGGAAAGTGGTGATGGCACCTTAGGTAAGTTGATGAACGACGAACAGCTCTATTATAACTTGAATGAGACCTCGGTGAGTTTAGATAGATTACTTAACGACGTAAGGGCTCAACCCAAACGATACGTTAATTTTAGCGCCATTAGTTTTGGGGGTGGGAGTAAGGTCGATAAGAAACAGGATACACTCCAGACATACCGCCTTGTGCTTCAAAAGTCGTATAGTCCACTAGATCTGAGAGGAACAGAGTTAGTAGAAGGAGAATTTATTAAAGAAGTTCGCGATGGCGAATACTTTTTATACACCTTGGGTGAGGAGGAAACCTACGAGGGAATTTCGGTACTTCAAAACCAAATTAAAGATCGCTTTCCAAAAGCCGAAATAGTTGTATTTACGGGTGATATACGTCTAAAAGAGTAGATATCTCGTCAAAAACTACTATATTTTAAAATGTGATTATAGTGTTAAGTAAATTTTGTTTCAAAAAAAACAATAAAAAAATCAATAAACACGCAACCCCTTTGTTTTAAGCACATAGCATCTGTTAAATTAACATTGCACTAAGGACTTAATGTTCTGTTTTATAACGTGTTAGTATGTAAATTGATTAAGACATTCAGAACTAACGCTATACTTGACTTCTGACAAAATCAAGTATTTTAACATTTTTTTTTCAAGAACTTTTTCACAATTTTTGTATTGAGGGAATCGAGAGTATCTAACATAAAACATTAACAGAAGAAGCAAAAATGAAGGCCGGTCACGAAATTGTATGGAATAATTGCCTGGCGGTAATTAAGGATAACATTCCACAAATAAGTTTTAAAACATGGTTCGACCCCATTGTTGCTCTTAAGATTGAAAATGACATCCTAACTATTCAAGTGCCCAGTGCCTTTTTTTATGAATATTTAGAAGAACATTTTATCGATCTTTTGAGAAGTACAATTCGTAAAGAACTTGGACATTCAGCTAAGCTGGAGTATTCGGTAGTTGTAGATGCACCACATCATAAAAACCAACAAGCCATTACACAGCGCCTACCGTCAAACAACAAAACAGATTTAAGAAATCGTCCGATGTCAATGCAATTGAACTCGGAAAAACCTTTGGTTACAAATCCTTTTGTTATTCCCGGAATAAAAAAATTGAATATAGATCCTCGCTTGAATTCGGATTACACCTTCGATAATCATATTGAAGGAGAATGTAACCGTTTAGCTCGATCGGCGGGTATGGCGGTTGCCAAAAATCCAGGTAAAACAGCTTTTAACCCTTTGTTTTTATATGGTAATTCAGGATTAGGTAAAACACATCTGGCTCAAGCTATTGGTATTGATGTTAAAAAATATTTTCCCGAAAAAACTGTTTTGTATGTTAATGCTAATAAGTTTCAAACGCAGTTTACCGAGTCGGTGCGCAATAACACACAAAATGATTTTCTAAACTTCTATCAAATGATAGATGTATTGATTATCGACGATATTCAGGAACTGGCCGGAAAAGTGAAAACCCAAAATACTTTTTTCCATATATTTAATCATCTGCACCAAATGAGCAAACAGCTTATTTTAACTGCCGATAAGGCGCCTGTAGATATGAAAGGTATGGAAGATAGGTTGCTTTCCAGATTTAAATGGGGCTTGTCGGCTGATGTTCAGATGCCAGATTATGAAACGCGTGTGGCGATACTTAAACATAAGTTGTATAAGGATGGCATCACGCTAATTCAGGAAGAAGTGATACATTATATTGCTACCAATATTACGCAAAACGTACGTGAATTGGAGGGTGCGTTAATTTCATTGCTGGCACAGGCTACTTTAAATAAGAAAAAAATCACCTGCGATGTAGCTAAAACTATTATTGATAAGCTGGTACGTAAAACATCAAAAGAATTGAGTGTGGATTTCATTCAGCAAACGGTGTGTAATTATTTTGGATTAGACATGAACTCACTTCAGTCAAAAACACGAAAACGCGAAATAGTGCAAGCGCGTCAAGTGGCCATGTATTTCTCAAAGAGTCTTACTAATTCATCCCTGTCCAACATAGGTATCAAAATCGGAAAGAAAGATCATGCAACTGTTTTGCACGCATGTAAAACGGTAAATAACATGATTGAGACGGATAAAGAATTTAAAAGTGTGATACAAGAAATAGAAACCCAAATTAAAATGTAACCCAAATATACTTAATGCCAGAAAAAGTTGTTGGAACGAATGTTGCAACAACTTTTTTTGTTTAAACGAATCTTTATACTTTTGAGGGCAATTAATCCAGAACCATAAATTTAATGATAAAGAAATCATTTTTATATAGCTTGGCGTTTGCTATCTGTTGTTTGGCATCGCCCTTACTTCTGGCACAGGGGCTGCCGGGCGCTAAGTTGGCCGATAAGGTTATTGTTGCCGGAAAGACTTTTTATTTGTATGAGGTAAAACAAGGAGAGGGATTTTATGGCATCTCCAAAATGTTTGGCGTATCGCAAAAGGAAATTCACGAAGCCAATCCAAAATCTATTTTAGGTTTAAAAGCGGGCGATATACTTTATATCCCAGTTATAGATGGCCGAAACAGTAATGTACGTGAAATAAAAGCATCGGATGATTTTATCTATCATACCGTTTTAAAAGGACAAACATGGTATTATTTATCCAACAAATATAATGTATCCATTGCCGATATTAAGAAACACAATGTAGGCACGGATAATGATTTGTTGATTGGTGCTATTATAAAAATACCAGCCCCAAAACCCGCTGTCAACAAAAAGCAACCAGATTCTGGTTATATCTATCATAAGGTTAAACCTAAAGAAACGCTTTATGGTATCGCCCAGGAATACCAAAGCCACGTGGATACCGTGCTCAAATATAACAGAGCTTTACAAAGTGGTATTCTGGTGGTGGGGTCTATCGTGAGGATACCAACAAATACACAATCTTTAGTTGTGTCAGGAAATAAAGTGACCGAGAGTACGGAGCATTTAGAAGACGACGATTATTTCTATCATCCGATTCAAGGAGGTGAAACTGTTTATTCGCTGAGTAAAAAATACCATATTTCGCAGAACGACCTGGAACATGCGAATCCCAATTTGAACCCCAATCAATTGCCTACGGGTTTTGTGGTAAAAGTACCAAAGGATAAAGTAAAGGATAAACTGTTGGAGCAATCATCCTCAGAAGATGATTTTGTAATACACACGGTTAGACGAAAGGAAACTCTTTATTCAATAGCTAAGCATTATGGGGTGGAAATATCGGATATTGAAAAAGCCAATCCGACTATGATTTTATCCAATCTTCAGAAAAGAGCAAAGCTTAAGATTCCTACGCCGGAATATTTAGCCAAGCAAAAAGAAGAGAGGCAGAGTTCAAAAGTTAAGTTAAGCGATAGCATTCCCATAATATTAGATAACTACAACTTAGGGATTCCTTGTAGTGGATATAATTATTTTGCCGACAAACAGCTTATTAAGGTGGCTTTGTTATTGCCTTTTGATATAGAGGCAACTACCAAGCATAACCTGATTAAAACAATGGACGGAGAAACGGAAATTGAAAAAGAAAGGAATGATCCCACCCTATCTCCCCGTTCACGCACCTTCGTGGAGTTTTATCAAGGGGTACTCATTGCGGTTGATTCATTAAAAAATCAAGGTGTTAATATTCAGTTATTTACCTATGATACTGCTCCGGATACCAATAAGGTAAAACAGATTTTGGCCTTACCACAAATGAAAACGGTTGACCTGATTATTGGTCCTGCTTATGCGAGTAACCTTAAATTGGTGTCGGATTATTCGTTGCGTCACCAAATTAAGATGGTATATCCTCTGTCGAGTGTTAATCCTTATCTCAACACAAACCCTTATTTGTTTCAGGTAAATGCCGAGGATACTATGTTGTACCATAGATATTCGGATTATATTGTAAAGCAACAATTGAATAATCGTATTGTACTTATTAAGTCGTCCGTGCCGGATAAAAATGAAATTAAATTGGCGGCTGAAATAAAAGATAAACTATATCTAAAATATCTACCCATGGGTGTGATGCCCGATTATGTTGAGATAGCATTTTCTGAGCAGAATATTCAAGGTCTGGAGTCCTTATTGAGTCAGGATAAATTGAATGTGGTGGTGATACCTTCACCGGGCGAAGCTGATGTGTCTAAAATTATCACTACGCTACATGGTGTGTCTAAATCGACCGATGTTAAGGTTAAATTAATTGGATTTGGTAACTGGTTGAGGTATCAAACCATTAATGCCGAGGAGGTTCACGATTTAAATACACATATACTTACGCCTTATGTTTTGGATTATAACAATGATAAAGTAAATCGTTTTGCTTCAAAATATAGAGATTGGTTCCACACCGAACCATTTGCCATAGCGCCCTATTTTATCCGGCCAGGACAAAATGCCAGATACTCGAGATATGGCATATGGGGCTTCGACGTCGCGTATTTTTTTATAGATGCCCGGGTTAAATATGGAAATCAGTTCGAATATTGCATAAATAATCTCCATGCCGGCCAGGTACAGTTTAATTTTAATTTTAAAAGAAACCGCAACTGGGGAGGTTTTTATAACGATGGCCTTTATGTTATTCGTTTTGACCCTTCGTTGCAAATATCACGCATGCCACTTAATTAGTCTTTTTTTATTTTAGTTGTTTAAAATGGTTTCGGTAAATCAATTGTTGGTAGAGTTTGGAGGATTTACCTTGTTCAGCGATGTTTCGTTTTTGGTTAATCCCAAGGACAAAATTGGATTGGCGGGTAAAAACGGTGCAGGAAAATCAACCTTACTTAAAATTTTAGCGGGTGTGCAAACTCCCACAAGTGGAATCGTGTCGTGTCCCAAGGATGTGAAAGTCGGTTACCTGCCACAGCACATGAAACACAACGATACCGGTACGGTTTGGGATGAGGTGGAGAAAGCTTTTGGCCAACTTAAAAAGCTGGAAGACGATATAGAAAGTTTGAATGTTGAACTGGGTACACGCACCGATTACGAATCGGATTACTATCTGGATCTGATTCATAAGTTAAGCGATAAAAGCGACAGGATAACTATGTTGGGTGGTGCCAATTATGCAGCCAATATTGAAGTTACTTTAAAAGGTTTGGGATTTGAGCGCGAAGATTTTTTACGCCTGACTTCAGAGTTCTCTGGTGGTTGGCGGATGCGCATTCAGCTGGCAAAAATATTATTGCAAAAACCCGATGTTTTTCTGTTGGACGAACCAACAAACCATCTTGATATTGAATCGATACAGTGGTTTGAAGACTTTTTGAAAAACTATGCTGGAGCAGTGGTGCTGGTATCGCACGACCGTGCTTTTTTGGATAATATAACCAAACGAACCATTGAAATAGAAATGGGCTTGATATATGATTATAAAGCATCTTATACCAAATATATTGAGTTACGAAAAGAGCGCAAAGAGCAGCAGATGGCTGCTTTCCGCAATCAGCAAAAAATGATTGAGGATACCGAAAAGTTTATCGAAAGATTCCGGTATCAGGCCACAAAAGCGGTTCAGGTTCAGTCGCGCATTAAGCAACTCAATAAAGTGGATCGTATTGAAGTGGATCAATCCGATAATTCGTCGTTGCGCATTAAATTTCCACCTGCACCACATTCGGGTGTTATTAGTTTGCAAGGAAAAGAGGTGAGTAAACATTACGGTAAGCTTCAAGTGCTGGATCAAGTAGATTTTACCATCGAAAGAGGTGAAAAAGTTGCTTTTATTGGACGTAACGGTGAGGGTAAAACTACCATGGCGCGCATGATCATGGATGAGATTGTTTATACCGGCGATTTAAAGTTAGGTCACCAAGTTAAAATAGGATATTTTGCCCAAAACCAAGCCGACCTGTTGGATGAGAGCCTGACTGTACTCGATACCATCGATCAGGTAGCTGTAGGACCTATCCGTTTAAAAATACGTGATTTGTTGGGTGCTTTTATGTTTAGTGGCGAAACAGTAGAAAAAAAGGTGTCGGTTTTGTCGGGTGGGGAGCGTACACGTTTGGCCATGGTAAAGTTACTATTGGAACCGGTTAACTTTTTAATACTGGATGAGCCTACAAACCATTTAGATATTCGTTCAAAAGAGTTATTAAAGCAAGCGGTTAAAGATTTTGAGGGAACCGTAATTGTTGTATCGCACGATAGAGAGTTTTTGGATGGCTTGGTGAATAAGGTCTATGAATTCCGCAATAAAAAGATGAAAGAGCATTTGGGCGGTATTTATGAATTTTTAGCACGCAAAAAACTAGAGTCGCTGCGCGAAATGGAGCTGCAAAAGCCAAACAACAAAACAAATGTTGGAGAACCTGTTGAGCAGGAAAAAACACAGGCTAAACTAAGCTACGAAGAGCGTAAAGAAATAAGTAAACTAGTAAAAAAAGCCGAGCAGCAAGTTAAAAAGTGCGAAGATGAAATCGCTCGACTTGAAAAGCAGATTGCAAAAATGGACAATCAGATGCAAGATCCCGAAAAGGCTGCTGATGCCGATTTTATACTAAAATATCAAATGGCAAACTCAGCACTCGAAAAAGAAATGGAGAATTGGGAAAAAGTTCATCTGGAATTAGAACAGGCGGAAGATGAAAAAAAGAAACTGGATTGATGCGGCAGTTAACAGTTGGAGTGAAACGACATCACGTCACCTTATTTTTACTTTATTATTTGACGGGAAATCAGTTAACAGTATTCAGTAAAAATATTAATCTCTAATCTCTAATCTCTAACCTCTAACCTCTAACCTCTAATCTATTATCTTATAATCTAAAAATATGGCAGGAAAAAGTGATTTTTTATTTGGAATCAGATCGGTTATCGAAGCTATTCGTTCTGGTAAAGAAATTGAAAAAGTTTTGGTTAAAAAAGGTTTGCAGGGCGAGCTTTACGAAGAACTGGTTGCAACCATGAAGGAGGCCAAAGTTGCTTGGCAAGAAGTACCCTTGGACAGGATAAACCGGGCTACCCGAAAAAATCATCAAGGGGTTATCGCTTTTGTTTCGGCTATTACCTATCAGGATCTCGAAAATACTCTTATAGGCCTTTTTGAGGAAGGGAAAAATCCATTGATACTCGTACTAGACGGTATTACAGATATACGAAACATGGGTGCTATAGCACGTTCTGCGGAGTGTGCCGGTGTACATGCTATCGTCATTCCCGAAAAGGGAGGAGCTCCCATTAATGCAGATGCGGTAAAAACCTCCGCTGGTGCACTTTATAATATTCCAGTTTCGCGGGTTCAAAATTTATACAAAGCGCTCGAATACCTTCAAAATTCAGGACTTAAAATTGTTGCTGCCACCGAAAAGGGGAGCGATGATTATACTAAAATAGATTTTTCAGGGCCTACTGCTATTGTGCTGGGAGCGGAAGACACGGGTGTATCTTCACAGGTGCTAAAAATTTGCGATCAGGGTGCAAAAATCCCCATCGTGGGCAGCATCGGTTCTTTAAACGTATCAGTAGCTGCTGGCGTACTTGTATACGAAGTGGTGCGGCAGCGCAGCTTGGTTGCAGGTTAGTAAAATTTTGTGTTCACAGGGTGATTCTACTCACGGGGTGGATATTTACATCATATAAATATTCACCCCGTGAGTATTTATAAGCTAAACTCATCCACTGTAAATCAACTCCCCATTAGAGCCTGTTCTGCAAAAACATGAGAAGTGAGGGGGTAGATCCAAGCTGCAAATCAAATACTATGTTTTTTACGTTATACCCGAATAGCGCAAAGAGCTATTTCAATGTTCTCCCCCAATCGGGGGGAGTTAGAGGGGGCTTTAATATTTGATTTTGTGACATTTATCATCATTAATTGGAATTCTCTCAAAATCTTTATACATTCGACAGATTATTTTATGAACATACTCGTAAATTAATAATAGCCTAAATACATAATTTATGAACCATAAAGAAAGAGTGTTGAAAGCTCTAAGCAACGATGCTCCTGATAGGGTGCCTTTTTATTATTGGGACGTACTGGAGTTTGGTGAAAAAATGATGTCCCATCTTGGTTTTACTACTCGCGATCAATTGTTGGAATATTTGGATGTAGATTTTAGATGGGTAGAGCCTAAATACATAGGCCCTCAGTTAGGAGAATTAGGAGGTAAAAGCAAAAAGGATATTTGGGGAGTCGGTTACTCTCGTGTTAAAAACGGTAAATATTCCTACTGGGAGGCCAATAAATTTCCTTTGGAAGGAGTAACCGACCCCGCAGTATTGGACGATTACCCCTGGCCAAATAAGGATCTATTCGATTTTGAATCCTTAAATAAACAACTCGAACTTTATAAAGATTATGCTATCATGACATCCCCAGGATATTCATCGCCCGGTTTGTTCAGGATAGTGCAACGTTTATTGGGGCGTGATCATTTTTTGGATGTGATGATGTCGCATCCCGTGTTCTTCAGAAATTTGTGCGATAAAGTTACCGAGTTTTATGGTGAATTTATCAATGAATTTTTTGAGGTGGGAGCTGGCCGTATTGATTTCGTGCGAGTGGCCGATGATTTTGGTTCGCAAACAGGTCTTACTATTGGCGATGATCAATGGGACGAATATATCTTGCCCGCAATAGAAGCCTTTACCAAAAAGCCCTTGGAGATGGGTGCTCATTTTTATATGCACAGTTGCGGTGGTGTGCGTAAGTTGCTACCTAACTTTATTAGTGCAGGTGCCGAAGTGCTCGATCCCATACAAACCAGAGCTTCAGGTATGTCGCCCGAAGGACTAAAAAAGGATTTTGGTAAGCTAATCACTTTTTGTGGTGGCATGGACGAAGAGCTGTTGCTTAGGAAAGGTACCGTGCAGCAGGTAAAAGATGGTGTAAAAGAATTGTTTGATATAATGGCACCTGATGGTAGATTTATCTTGGGTCCAAGCCATAAAATAAAAATAGAAACCCCAGTTGAAAATGTTATTGCCATGTATGATGCAGCCAAGGAGTGGCGGGGCTAAAGTACATGGAGTTTTCAAGCATTCTTAAAATAATAAATAATCCCGTTCTTTTTTTGGAGCGGGTTTTTTTTGCTCCACAATTTAATTGTGCAACAAATTTATCGAATAGTTAAACAAAAATTGCGTTTGGGTGTTTAACCATTGATATAAAGTATGAAATCCCTCTTAACCAAGTTTAATATGTTTAAAAATTTACCAGCCTAATGAACAAACAAAAAAAAGTGGCAGTTATCGGTGCAGGATTTTCTGGTCTCTCAGCTGCTAATTATTTAGCCCGTCAAGGTTATCAGGTTAGCCTTTTCGAAAAACATAATATACCAGGGGGAAGAGCGAGGATCTACAGCGAAGCAGGCTTTACTTTTGATATGGGGCCTACTTGGTATTGGATGCCTGATGTTTTTGAGAAGTTCTTTGCCGATTTCGACCAAAAAGTAGAAGATTATTATCAACTCTCTCGTCTTGATCCCGCTTACAGGGTTTATTTTGGTAAAGATGATTTTATTGATATCCAAGCCGATATAGAAAAGGTATATGAGGTATTCGAAAAGGAAGAAAAAGGAAGCGCGGGTTTTTTGAAAAAATTCCTTAACGATGCGGCCTATAATTACCATGCGGCCATGGACAAAATAGTATATAGTCCTGGTAAATCGCCGCTAGAACTGATAAGTTGGGCTACTGCCAAAAGAGCGGGTCAGTTTTTGCAATCAATAAAAGGTAAAGTAAGGGCTGGAATTAAAAGTAAACGATTGGCACAAATATTAGAGTTCCCGGTGCTGTTTTTGGGTGCTAAACCTGAAGACACACCTGCGTTTTATTGTTTTATGAATTATGCCGATATGGTGTTGGGAACATGGTATCCTAAGGGAGGAATGTACAGTGTGGTTCAGGGTTTCGAAAAGCTAGCCGTAGAACAGGGTGTTGAGTTTTTTTATGATCACTCGGTGGATAAAATAGAAGTGTTGAATGGTAAGGTTACTGGTTTACATGCCAATAACAAATTTTTTGAGGCAGATGTGCTTATCTCAGGTGCCGATTATCATCATGCCGAAACTTTATTGGATGGTAAGTATAGAAATTACTCGGAGAAATATTGGGAAAAAAGAGTTTTTGCCCCATCAGCATTAATATTTTATGTTGGCTTTGATAAAAAGTTAGAGAATGTGGAGCATCATAGTTTATTTTTTGATTCTCCCTTTGAGTCCCATGCGAAAAGCATTTATGATACAAAGAAATGGCCCGAAAATCCACTTTTTTATGCCAGTTTTCCAAGTGTTACGGATGAAAACGCAGCGCCACAAGAAAATGAGTCTGGCATTTTTTTAATTCCTATTGCAGCAGGTATTGAGGATACGCAGGAAATAAGAGAGCGTTATTTTGATGAAATAATCCAACGATTGGAGCTAATGACCGGACAATCTGTTCGTGATAGCATAGTGCTTAAACGATCGTACTGTGTTAATGATTTTGTTTCCGATTATGGTGCTTATGGTGGTAATGCCTATGGATTATCGAACATACTTAAGCAAACCGCTTTTTTAAAGCCTAAAATGCAAAATAAAAAGTTGCCCAATATGTTTTATACTGGGCAATTAACCGTTCCTGGGCCTGGAGTGCCCCCCACTATAATTTCGGGTAAAATAGTAGCTAAACTTGCCTCAGAATATTTAAAAAAGGATGTGTAGTAATATTTCAAAATTTATGACGATGAATACCTCGACAAAACCCTATATTAGTTCAAGATCTCAGCGTAAACTGAAAGATTTAAATACACATTCAGCTCCTTTTACCATTGCCAATAAAACCAATGATGTGACAGATATTCAGGCTAAAAAATTATTTGATACGGTAAGTTTTTCGTGCAGTAGGTTGGTGACACAATCGTACAGTACTTCTTTTAGCATAGGTGTGCGTTGCCTCGATGCTTCCATAAGGCAGGCCATATACAGTATTTACGGGTTTGTGCGTTTTGCCGACGAAATAGTGGATACTTTTCACAAATACAACAAACCTAAGTTGTTAGATGATTTTGAACGTGATTATTACAGCGCGGTGGAGGAGGGCATAAGTCTAAATCCTATTCTCAATTCTTTTCAACATACGGTGGTCAGGTATGGTATTGATGATGAGCTTGTGCAAGCATTTTTAAAAAGCATGCGTGCCGATTTATATAAAAACCGGTATAATTCGATAGAGTTTAAACAGTATATCTATGGCTCGGCCGATGTAGTAGGCCTGATGTGTTTAAAAGTTTTTGTTAATGGAAACGAAACCATGTATCAATCCCTCAGGGGAAGTGCAAAGCGTTTAGGTTCCGCTTTTCAAAAAGTAAATTTTTTGCGTGATATTAAAGACGACAAGGAGGGTCTCGGAAGAGTATATTTTCCTCAGTTGGGTACCGAAAAATTGAATGAAGACAACAAACAAGTTATACTAGACGATATATATTTGGATTATGACGCAGCCTTGAAAGGAATTAAAGAATTGCCCCAAAATGCCCGATTAGGCGTATATATTGCCTATACCTATTATTTGGGATTAACGCGCAAGATAGCCAAAACACAGCCGTCAGAATTGCTTAAAAGAAGAGTTCGGATTTCAAATTTTTCTAAGATGTTGTTGTTGGCAAAAGCTTTTATATTGTTTAAATTAGGATATTTTTAAATCGTTAAAACACTCAAATGAATTCTTGGATATATATTTTAATAGCGCTTGTTACTTTTTTTTTAATGGAGGGAGTCGCGTGGTTTACACATAAGTATGTGATGCACGGCTTTTTGTGGAACTTGCACGAAGACCATCATTTCCCAAATCACCATAAAAACACATCCTTTTTTGAGAAGAATGATTGGTTCTTCGTAATATTTGCCGTGCCTGCTATGCTAGGCTATATTTTGGGAAGTCTATTTGCCAGCACCTTACTGTTAAGCATAGCAATTGGAATAACCTTATATGGTTTTGCTTACTTTATTTTTCACGAGGTGGTTTTTCATCGCCGCGTAAAATGGCTTAAAGGCTGGAAACCTACTTATGTGCGCTCCGTTATTTTGGCACATTCCATGCACCATCGTCATCATAGTCCCGAAAATGGCGAGTGTTTTGGTATGTTGGTATTTCCTTACAGATATTTTATTACAGAGGTAAATAAAAAAAGAGAAAAGGAAAAAATGAAAAATTTGGAATAGATTTATTCGCTTTTGGGGCAATGGATAAAGGATCGTTAGCGGCCGCTCTAATTATGTTAGAAGATTATTTTGTAAGGAGCAAGGATTTTGAATTGACAAGTGCAGATAAACACTTGATTGACTAACAATTTGAAGATTATGAGAAAACGCACAATATATCATCAGTTGGGAAGAGTCAAATCCTACGCTGAAAAAATGCCTATGAGATAGCAGGTTAATCTTAAATTGTAAGTCCAACCAGATATTTTGATGTACCGATATATCACCGAAATCAGACCACAGTTAATCAACAAATCATCACAACAGCAAATTAATACATTAATGTTCACTAAAACGGGAATCCCTGATCAGGACGAAGGTGTTGGTTAACTGCTTGAAACTGGTAAACATCTTTTCTCCGAAAGAAAGTTCAATGCCCAGTCCGTCTGCCAGTCCGTCATCCCCAATCTGTTGAGAATAGGTCACGATTTACTTTTCGGTACAAACTTTTTCAAGGCATAAATACCCAAGTGCTACCGAAAGGTACAGGCAGAAGGGGATAGAATAACTTCAGACAGGGATAGAAAAAAATGAAACTTTTGCTCTGTACTGAAGCACAGGCTATACGACATTCTTACCTTATTTTAATGTAAATCAATTGCCAGTTAGAATACAGCTATAATTTATGCAAAAGTGGTATTAATGACTTGATTGGTGTCAAATTGTTTATGATTATATGCTATCAGATTAAACCAATATAGATGCAATCTGTTATTCATACTGAAATGTTTAACTGATAATACTTTACCTGAACCAAACACCATATATTATGATGGCAGAAGTAAAAACTAACGAACTAAAAGAATTATTAAACTCGGAAAATGTAATAATAATAGATGTGCGGCCGGTTGAAGCCTACAACGGGTGGAAATTGAATGGAGAATCTCGCGGTGGACACATAAAAACAGCCAAGAGTCTGCCCTTAAAATGGTTAAAATACCTCGACTGGATTGAAATAGTGAGGCACAAACAAATTTTGCCGAGTCACCGCATTGTTATTTATGGTTATTCGGGTGATGATGCAGAAAAAGTTGCCCAAAGATTTTTGAAATCAGGTTATGAGCAAGTTTCTGTCTATAAGCGCTTTATGGATGAGTGGTTACTGGATAACAACTTACCTTTGCAAAAGCTGGAACGATACGCCAACCTTGTTTCTGCCGAATGGGTTAAGGAGTTAATTTCTGGACAACAACCTCAAAAGTATGATAACAATAAGTTTGTAGTTGTTCATGCCCATTACCGAAACCGTGAGGCCTATTTAAGTGGTCATATACCTGGAGCCATCGACATGGATACCCTTGCACTTGAATCGCCCGTAACATGGAATCGTCGCTCAAATATGGAGTTGAAAACTGCCCTTGAACAACATGGGATTACAGCAGATACAACAGTGGTTTTATATGGAAAATATATGCACCCCAACAATGATGACGAATTTCCGGGAAGTGCCGCAGGTGACATTGGCGCTATACGTCTTGCTTTTATTATGATGTATGCGGGGGTCAAAGATGTCCGCGTGCTCAACGGAGGGTTTCAGTCGTGGCAGGATGCCGGTTCTGAAGTGAGCCTGGACGATATAGCCAAAAAGCCGATAAAGGATTTTGGCGCCCAGATACCTGCACAACCCAATCTGGCGGTAGATACACCCCAAGCCAAAGAAATGATAGCTTCTGATAATGCCGAGTTGGTTTGTGTGCGTAGCTGGCCCGAGTATATCGGTGAGGTAAGTGGTTACAATTACATTGAAGCTAAAGGCCGTATTCTCGGGGCGATTTTTGCCGATTGTGGCAGTGATGCTTATCACATGGAAAATTACCGTAACATGGATCATACCACCCGCGAGTTCACTGAGATTGCCCAACTATGGGAGCAAAATGGCATTACGTCCGGAAAACACCTGGCTTTTTACTGCGGAACAGGATGGCGAGGAAGCGAGGCTTGGTTCAATGCCTGGCTGATGGGATGGCCCAAAGTGTCAGTGTATGATGGTGGTTGGTTTGAGTGGAGTAACGATCCAGAAAATGCGTTTGAAACCGGTATTCCTGCAAATAACCTTTAACCATAATATGATGATACCAAAAGTACAACTATCCCCATTGGCCACCGATACTTTAAAGGGGCTATCAGCAAATAAAAAATACTTACTTTCAAAATACTTTTACGATGATATGGGCAGCCGTATCTTTCAGGATATTATGCACATGCCCGAGTATTATCTTACAGATTGTGAATTTGAGATATTTAAAAACCAAAAGCAGGAAATTATAGCAGCCATGGCAAAAGATACCGTTCATTTTGAACTGGTAGAACTGGGATCGGGCGATGGATTAAAAACTAAGATACTCCTGAATGCTTTAGTAAGTAGCGGATTCAATTTTAAATATATTCCCGTAGATATAAGTAAAAATGCCAATGATGAGCTAGAAACCAGTCTTGCGGCTCTTTTGCCCTCCTTAGAGGTGAAACCCGAAACCGGTGATTTTTTTAAAGTAATGAATCACTTAAATGGATATTCGGGCCTACATAAAATCATTTTCTTCCTGGGTTCTAACATAGGCAATTTTTCCGATACAGAGTTGGATTTTTTCTTTAACCATCTTGCTAAATATGCACGTAAAGGAGATAAGGTGATGATTGGTTTCGACCTAAAAAAGTCACCCAACATCATCATGAATGCTTATAACGACCCCCACGGCCATACCCGCAATTTTAACTTTAACCACTTGGCTCGTTTAAACCGCGAACTGGATGCCAACTTCGACCTGCATAATTTTGAACAATACAGCAGTTACAACCCGCACACAGGTATAGTAAAAAGCCATTTGATTTCGTTGAAGAATCAGGTTGTTCAAATAGAAACCCTTGAACGGGAATTTTATTTTAAGCAATGGGAAACTATTTTTATGGAAATTTCACGTAAATTCGACCTGGAAACGATAGAATCGTTGGCAATAAAATATGGTTTTGAAGTGGAAAATCATTTTGTTGATAGCCAAAAGTATTTTACCGATTCGCTATGGGTTAAAGTGAAATGAAAATACTTTTAAATAGATAAGTTTTCCAAATTTGCAACATATTTTAAATAGCAAGGAAACCAAATGAAGCCTAAACTCCACTTATTCTCCTACGGAACCTTACAGTTGTAAAAGGTTCAACTCGAAACATATGGAGGTTTGCTCTCTGGCGAAAAAGATAGTCTGAAACATTACAAACTCGACAAATTGCAAATCACTGATGCCGAAGTGTTGCGGAAAAGTGGCAAAGAATTTCATCCCATTGCCGTAAAAACCAATAGTCCGGATGATTATATGGAAGGGACTATTTTTGAAATTACCGATGAAGAACTTATACAAACTGATAAATACGAAGTCAGTGATTACAAAAGAGTGTTGGAGACATTTGATTCTGGTAAAATGGCATGGGTGTACGTCGCTAAATCTGAATTCAGACCTTGTGAACAAGCATAAGTTCAAGAATTTGATAACAATGCCTGCAATTTTATTTTTGAAATAAAGACGTCCAAAAACAAGATAAATTTTTTTTCATAAGCTATATTTAAATAGTACAAAAAAACTACAAGGCATGAAGCACAATCATTATTATACTTTCAAAACCTTGCAGATTAACTGTTAATTAAATTTACCTCAACGGAATATACCACACGCTTTGTCCTAAAACATTAGCGATGTATAATCGTGTTTCTACTTGGCTACTGCTATTTAAAGATTTACCAATATGCAAGAGATTAGGAAAATTTAAACGGGAATCTCCGGGTATACCACCTAAATTTCCTGTGGTTTGATATAGACCTGCCGTTTCGGTGGAAGCGGCATAAAAACCACCACCTAAATCCGTAAAATGATACAGCACATGGGTTTGTCTGTCGGTTAGATAGAAACTACCATCTGTATCTGCAGCGATACCTGCTGGATTTATTAAGATTTGATTTCCTGAGCCCGGTAAATCAATAAATAATGTTATGGTTTGTGTTGCGGTTACAGCTCTTAAATTTGCTCCCGAAGCACCTCCAAAAACATTGTATTCTGTTACCAAAAACCGGTCGTTAAAGGCATCATACGCAATATCTCTTGGGCCTGCAAATGAGGCACTGGCATTGGCGCCATCAACATGGCCGAGTGTTCCATTTCCTGCATAGGTACTTACGGTGCGTAAAGCAGGATCGTCATTCATGGCAATAGCACGTATGCAACCATTCTCGGCATCGGCTACGTACATGGTATTGTTTCTAATGAGTAATCCTATTGGATATTTAAACTGTGCCACTCTTGCCAAACCATTGGCTAAGCCTCCTGTTCCTGTGCCAGCGTAGGTAGTTACTTGTCCCCCAGAAATTTTGCGTATTACATGGTTACCAGCATCGGAAACATAAATATTACCGGCATCATCTAAAGCAATATCTCCAAAACTGCTAAAACGTGCATCAGCATAGGAGCCATCCAGATACCCCTCAACATTACCGCCTAATAAAGTGGTAACTTCGTTATTTACCGGATTTACCATTCGGATAGATTTAGATCCGCCATCGGCAATATATACCAC
>JAGXIP010000147.1 GCA_024635585.1 Saccharicrinis sp.
CATGTAACTGGTGTTTTCGGTCATCATAATGAAGTCGGTGAGGGCAGGCGAATAAACCGCACCACCTGCACAAGGACCAAAAATGGCAGATATTTGAGGTATCACACCCGAAGCTTCAATGTTACGTTGGAATATCTCCGCATATCCGGCCAATGAGGTTACTCCCTCTTGGATGCGTGCTCCACCGCTATCATTAATACCAATTACAGGGGCTCCCATTTTCATGGCCATATCCATTACCTTGCAAATTTTAAGCGCAAAGGTTTCGGAAAGTGAACCTCCCAACACAGTAAAATCCTGCGAAAAAAGATAAACAACCCTACCGTCGATGGTGGCATGACCTGTAACAACACCATCACCCAGGAATTTCTCTTTCTCCATTCCAAAGTTTACGCAACGGTGTGTCATAAACATATCAAACTCCTCAAAACTACCTTCGTCAACTAGCGCTTCGATACGTTCACGAGCAGTCATCTTTCCTTTTGCATGTTGGCTGTCAATGCGTTTTTGTCCGCCTCCCAGCTTGGCCTCAGTTCTGAGGTCGATCAGTTTTTTAATTTTATCTTGACTTGACATTTGCTATAATAATATTACGGGTGTTTATTTAGATGGATCTTCGCACAACTCGGTTAACACTCCAAAGGTTGATTTTGGATGAAGGAAACCTATATTTAGTCCCTCGGCACCCTTACGTGGCGTTTTATCAATCACCTGTACACCAGCCTCTTGCGCAGCCGTTAACTTTGTAGCCAAATCTTTAACTGCAAACGCGATATGATGAACACCTTCGCCTTTTTTCTCGATGAACTTACCCACGGGCCCCTCAGGATCTGTTGATTCTAATAACTCGATTTTTGTTTGTCCTACCTTAAAAAAAGCAGTTTTCACCTTTTGCTCGGCCACCTCTTCAACGGCGTAACATTCCAGTCCAAAAACTTTTTCATAAAAAGGAATGGCCTCGTCCAAACTTTTGACGGCAATTCCAATGTGCTCAATGTGCGTTGGTTTCATATCTAATATTTTTTTTAATTTATGTACAATGGGGATTTAGCGCACAAAATTAAAATTAAAAACTGACCTATGATATGCAAAAGTGTTAAAAAAAGATTGTTTTACAACATATAGTATCGCTGTGATGAATTAATTATCAATAATTTAAGCTAAAAAGAGGACAAACCCATTGTAGTCCAAATGATTAAGGAAATATTTCTTTATTGCTGGTAGCCAGGAGGGTTGAACGGCTAAGCGCGCCATTGACTATTAGACAACTGCCTTAAGCTATTAGCTATAAGCAATACGCTATTCATCATCAGCTATAAGCCATTCACCAACCCCAATTTGGAGCAATGCGACATACCGCCGACTAAAGTTAAATTAGGCAAGAAGCTACTTGCCATCAGCTATTCGTGATCAGTTATTCGTGATCTGCTAATTATTATTTCCCAAGTTCATCGTATTTTAAGTAATCTTGCACTTCCAGAAACGCTTTTTCCATGCGTAGCATATTGTCGATCATAAAACTGAATATGACTGGCCATTGCGCCGACACCATGTAATCGCCTTTCATCTGCTTATAAACACGACATACCTGCTGGCCATTTTCTCTTTCATAGGCGAAGTCCCATATGAGCTCTTCGCCAAATTCGTTCTCAAATATTTTTTTTGCAGCGTCTAATTTCTCATACAACAGCAATCTCCTATCCTCAGATTTTACATTGATTTCGAGGGCCACGCCAATCATATTACGGCTTACATCAAATCGAAGGTCAATACCTTTAATGCTTGTTTTGTCGCCTATCCAAGCCTTTGCTTTTCCGCGTTGTCCGGGGATTTTCCGGGTGCGGTTGTGCAACTTACGCCAAAACTCCAGTTTTAAAGCTTTTTCTTCGTCCTTTGAATACATTCTTATTCTTGTTTTTTACGGTTGCCTGAAGTATATAAAAGATACAACAATATTACGCAGCCCAATCCAATAAGGCTACCTCCATATATTTCGGCATTTTTATACGAGCCATGTATCATCCCAAAGCCCATTACTATTGCCACAGCTCCTGTAATACCAATCGTTCTTTTCAAAATTTAATTATCTAGGTTAAAAAAGTCTGTAATAAAGTTTTATGGACTTCGAATTTATATTTTTTGGCTTAATTAGTTATAATAATATTGAAAATCAACGATCAACTTTTATTCTGTACCAAAACCTTAATATGTTGTTTTATTAACCCAAGCAGCTAGAAATGGTAGCGAAAACTCAATAAAAGACGGTTATTGGCAAATTCTTTTGAATCAATAGGTTTTGATTTTTTATCCATATTGGCACCATAAAAAGCAATGGTACGATTTATCTCCACGCCTATATCAACAGGCCCCGAAGTAAAAACAACTCGTGGGGAGATAGTATATATTTTTTCGATGTTGCCCCCTCGAATATAACCTTTTTCAGTATCCACGATAATAGATTCGTTGGCTGTACCCATGTTGTTGGTTGTTCCGGCAAAAACGCCAAATTTAAATGTTTCGCCATTGGTATGTATGTCTGTCCAAAATGCTGCGGTGCGAATAGCTTCATATTCCCCGTTAAGGGCTGTGCCATTTTCGGCTTTACGTGCCAGGCCTCCAATCATTACTAAATTGGTCATATTACCACCGTAAACACCCTCAGCTTTAAAGGTTACAGCGGGCGCAGTGTATCTAAGTGATAGATTACCATGCATGGAAGTCAGCTTATCGCCCAGAGGAGATGGCTCCTCTTGTTTTACGCCAAAAGTAGCTGCCATAAAAAAATCCTTGGCTGAACCATATTTCACTTGGACAACTGCTTCCGGAAAATCTGACCTTTCCACTTGATCCACGAAACCCAGGTTAGTAAAATCGCCTTGCGATAAAATGATTAGGGATAACGAAAGCTTATTAGCAGGCATGTACGTGTAACGAAATTGTGGCGCGCGACTTAAGGGATGGAAGGGCAAACCCGCAACAAAGTTTAGCGTAGCTGGGTAATTTTCTGGAATAAACATAGGGTGCCACGTTTGTCCAACCAGCAAAGCCGATTTACCCCAATCTAAATTAAGATAGGCATGACGCAGGCGAAGAACGAAATCCTTCCCGTTACCTGAAGTACCGGCAAAGTCGCCTTCAATTTTTGCGCTGGTAGAAGCACCAAATGCATCGGGACCTTGCACCGCAAAGCCAAAGCGCGAAATATTGGCAACAAAATCATAACTTGATCTATCATTTTTGTCCGCTCCTAACTCATCGGCAGCAAAGTTTAAAGGATAAAAATAACCACTACCTCGGGCAGTAGCACTTTGACGTGAATCCACAAAAGCATCAAAGCCAACAAAACCATACGGTTTTACGGTGATTTTTTTTTCGTTTTCCTGTGCTTGTACAAACAGGCTAGTGAGTGCTAAAAGGCACAACGCTATACTTTTCATTCGTTAATAATTTTAGGTGTATGTGAAGCGTGTAATCAATAAAAACAATATTTGATTGACTGTGTTTACTACGCAAAGTATCCTTATAGGTTGCAAAAAATTGCTTGTTGAATTAATAGCCGAAAACTTGTTTTGGAAATGTTCATTGATGCACATTGTTATTTGTACAAAATAAACGGAGGCACAAATATAAATCTTTGTTTCGCAATCACAGTAAATTATTCTTACATTCACGCATTAAAATAATTTATCATGTCGTAGCGGAAAGCTAAGCTGCTCGCGACTAATTTTGAATAATATGAAACGAGCCATGAGAGTTGCTTCTCACAAAGGGGAATGATTGTAATGGCGAGTTCCATGTGACAAAAAAATCAAATATAAACACATGAAACGAATACTTGCATTTTTTTCAGCTCCTTATTTAATGGGCACCTTATTTTTAGTTTTAGCTGCTTCTATGGGCATTGCTACTTTTGTAGAAAACGATTTTGGCACCAACGCCGCAAAAGCATTGTATTACGATTCGTGGTGGTTTGAAGGTGTATTTGTGCTATTGGGCATAAACATGTTGTTGACCATTGTAAAACCAAAAATGTGGAAAAAAGGTAAAATATCCATACTGCTTTTTCACTTTTCGTTTTTGGTTATTCTTATAGGGGCGGCAATTACACGTTATGTTGGTTACGAAGGTATGATGCATATTCGCGAGGGCGAGTCCACCAATATCTTCCTCTCGTCCAATACCTATATAGCTGGCACTGTGGAGTATGGCGGCGATAAAGTGGAACTGTCCGAGTCCGTACTAATGTCGGAACGCAGCCAGGATTTTTTTAAAGAGAGCGTTAGCGTAGGCGGAAAAAAGGTGAAGCTTAAAAGTGTGGCTTTCATCAAAAACACAAATTTGATTCCAGTGGAAGATGCCTCGGGGAGAGCCCTTATTTCGCTAGTGGTTTCAGCTGGAGGTGGTCGCAATAACGCAAATATTTTTGAAGGTGAGCATATTAAGGTAGACGGCTACTCCATTGGTTTTGCTACGGACGTAAAATGTGATTTTAATATCTATCCTGAGGATGATCACTTACTTTTTACCGCAACCCATGATGTGTTCACCACCAATATGGGAACCCAGGAAAAAACAGCGATTGATTTAAGCGAACCTCAGGTTTTTTATAGTAATGTGTTGTACGGCACAGGAACATTTTTTATGGTTCAAACCAATTATATGCCCCATGCCTCGTTAAAAGCTGTACCTGCTCAGCCAGGAGAGCAAGGTAGTGGCATGGAATCGGTGACCGTTCAGGTTAAGGTTGGTGATAAACTAAAGGAGATGGATCTGCAAGGTCGTAATGGCATGGAGGGTGAAAACCACAAAATTGAGCTTGACGGCGTAACAGTTACTCTAAACTATGGATCCAAAGAGTTAACAGCCCCATTTCATATTCACCTCAACGATTTTCAGTTAGAGCGATATCCAGGTTCCGAGAGTCCTTCCTCTTTTGCCAGCGAGGTTACCTTAAAAGATGATAGGAATGGAGTGGTTAAGGATTATAGAATATTTATGAATAACATATTGAATTATAAAGGATATCGTTTTTATCAATCCTCCTACGATATGGACGAAAAAGGAACCGTTCTTTCAGTTAACAAAGATATGTGGGGAACCATCATTACTTACTTTGGTTATCTGTTGATGACCATTACCATGATGCTTTCCCTGTTGGCATCAAAAAGTAGGTTTCGTTTAATGGGTAAACGTATTTCTACCATCGAAGCCAAAAAGAAAGGCCTCACTATCGCGTTGATTTTGTTACTTGGCGGAGGTGCTGCACAGGCTCAGGTTCAGGATATCGATGCCTATATTAACGTTACCGAGCAACAAGCACAGCAGTTTGGCGCCATTTGGGTGCAGGATGCCGGAGGCAGAATAAAGCCTATGAATTCGATGAACGGCGAAGTGATGCGGAAATTGGTGAAACACAATAAGTTTAAAGGCTATTCGGCAGATAGGGTAGTACTAAGTATGCTAAGCAATGTTGAAGCCTGGAAAAACGTTCCGCTGATAACTGTTAAGGAAGAGTCGATGAAAAGCATTGTGGGCAATAGTGGTACCAAAGCGTCTTTCTCCGACTTCTTTGGTCCTACAGGTAACTATAAGCTGCATAATCAGGTAGAAGAAGCATACAGAACAAAACCGGCTTACAGAACCAAATTTCAGAACGAAGTTATAAAGGTAGATGAGCAAGTAAACGTGTTTTATCTGGTGCAATCGGGTCAGCTATTACATATTTTTCCCATACCCGGCGAGTTGCAGGCCAAATGGCTTGCTCCGGGTCAAAACGAATCGTCGTTGAACGAGGGCGACAGTTTATTTGTGCGTAATGTTTTTGCGGTTTATATGCAAGCGCTCAGCCAGGGCGACCAAGAACAAGCTCGCACTTATCTGGATGCCATATCCAAGTTTCAAAATAAGTTTGCTGCCGACATCCTACCTTCTGAAACAGTTGGTCAACTAGAAATATTCTACAACGAAACCAATGTATTTTTAATGATGGCGCCTCTGGTGTTTTTTGTAGGTTTAATACTGCTTATTTTTCAGTTTGTTTTTCTATTCCTGCCAAAAAAATCGCCTAAAAACATAATTCGGATAGGTGTCGGTTTATTAGGTATCAGTTTTGTGGTGTACACAGCTGGACTGGCAATGCGCTGGTATATCTCTGGTCATGCGCCTTGGAGCAACGGCTACGAATCGATGCTTTATATTGGTTGGTCTATGCTGCTAGCAGGCTTAGTGTTTAGTCGCAAGTCTCCCATTGCCCTTTCGGTAGCTGGTGTATTTGCAGGCATAGTGCTTATGGTGGCTCATCTGAGTTGGATGAATCCGGAAATAACCAACTTGGTGCCTGTGCTAAAATCATATTGGTTAACCATACATGTGGCTGTTATTGTAGCCAGCTATGGTTTCTTGGGACTGGGAGCACTCATGGGCTTTTTTAATCTTATACTTATTGGCATAAAAAAAAGGCACAAAGAAGATAAAGTCGATTTTTCCATCGATGAACTAACTAGCATTATGGAAATGTCGTTAACTATTGGTCTGTATATGATTACCATAGGCTCATTTTTGGGTGGTGTGTGGGCCAACGAATCCTGGGGTCGTTACTGGGGCTGGGATCCAAAAGAAACATGGTCGCTGGTTTCGGTGATAATATATGCCTTTATACTGCACATGCGATTTATACCCGGGTTAAAAAGCATGCTGGCGTTTAATGTGGCTGCGGTAATTGGTTTTTCATCGATAATAATGACTTACCTGGGCGTTAACTACTATTTGGCTGGCATGCACTCCTATGCAAAGGGCGACCCGGTGCCTGTTCCTGATTTTGTTTATTATACCGTAGTTACTATATTGGTTGTGGCAGGATATGCCATCTATAATTCATGGCGTTTAAAAAAATTGAAGATAAAAAATGAGTAATCATAGTTTGGAAAACAGTTCTGAGCTTCAGTCTTTATTGGCAGAAAACAAACATCTGAAAAATTTACTAAGTAGGTTTGTTGGCTCCAACAGCAGCTTTGTGCAATTTAACAGCTCAAAACTTTCAAAAAGTATTGCCCAACAATTGGACGGCGCCGAAGATGTGGACTCCATATTATTGCCTTGTATGAAGCTAATTGGGGAGGATTTAAATGCCGATCGTGTTACCTTTTTTTCGTTTAATGACGATAAGCTCATCTTCGAGATGCAAAAACAATGGGTAAATGAACATACAAAGGAATATCTTATTGGCGAATTAAAAATTACTACCGAAGAAAACCCCTTGAATAATCCGAATGAGGGATTTTGCTTTGCAAGCTCTAATTTAAAATCTGATTTGCACGACTCACTTTACCATCAATTCCAGCAGCTTGGAGTGAGCTCTATACTTATGATTCCCTTCCAATTTGGCTCTAATGCAAAAGGAATGCTGGTACTCGAATCGTGCACCTTCCAGCGACAATGGCACTTTTTTGAAGTTAGGGAAGTGGAGCAAACCGCTCATATGCTATCACTTGCAATGGATGCACTGTGGCACAAAAACAGATTATCGGACATAGCCCATTTAAATGAAAAACAAAGCCATTTATTACAGATAATCAAAGATAGCAAACGAACTAAGAAGGCTGTTAATGCTATCTTTAAAACAATAGGCTCGTATCTGGGCTTAAAAAGTATTTACGTAATAGATAAAGTTACTTATTCAAACGCACATGAACTTTCCTGGGCCTGCGATCAGGAACACGAAGATGAGCTTTTATCGAATCAAGACATTGAAAAATTAAAACTGGATGGAAATAACGGTTTTGTAAATTACTTTGATTCATCATCACTCCTTTCTGCCGGAATAAATATGCACAACGGCACGTCCTTGATATTGATCAGCCCACTGAGCATTTCCAATGTATTTGCAGGTTGGCTTATAGGGGAATACAGTGGACACGATAGTTATACGCCATCCGATTTAATCCACTTTTGGGAGCCCATAGCTTTGTACTTGTCCGAAGTGCTATATAATATACAAAAGGAAAAAGAGCATACTACTCGTTACTCCGAACTCCTTACACAAAGTAAAGAACTGGAAGCAGAGCTCACAATTGACCGAAAGCCAGTACTTACAGAATCGTTGGAAATTGAGCTTACAATAGCCAAAGAAAAAGCAGAGAGATCAGACCGACTTAAATCCGAGTTCCTTGCCAATATAAGCCATGAATTACGCACGCCACTCAATGCCATAGTGGGTTTTTCATCCCTATTAAAAGGCAATCAAATACCGCCAGTAGAGGTAGATACATACGTAGATGTTATTCAAAAAAACTCAAATAGCTTGATGGAACTCATCGGCAATATTATTGATGTGGCCAAAATAAAGAGCGGCACCATATCCGTAGTAAAGCAAAAAATGGATTTGGGTGAGTTTTTAAATGAATTAAACAATTATTTCAGAGATAAAGTAGAAGTTGAACACAAGGGCAGGGTAAAGTTACTTTGTTCGGTGCCTCAGGGTGGCCCCTACCCTCTCGTTTCCGATCCAACTTACTTGCGCCAAGTGCTGGTTAATTTAATTGGCAATGCCATTAAGTTTACCATCAAAGGTTTTATTGAGTTTGGCTTTACAGTTGAAGATGAAGGTTATCGGTTTTTTGTACGAGATACAGGTATAGGTATATCAAAAGCCAAGCAACAATTTATATTTGAACCTTTTAACAAAGGCGAGGAGAACACTGATCGTTTGTATCGGGGTATAGGCATTGGATTATCTATTAGCGAAAAATTAGTGAATGCTCTTGGTGCCAAAATAGGGCTTATATCGGATGCGTCCAAAGGATCTGAGTTTTTCTTTATCCATCCTATTAATCATGTAGAAAGCACTCCTTTGCATAAAGAGCAAGTTTTTATTGTTTCCAATCCGGTGCTTCAAAAAAACTATCATTGGCCCAATAAAATGATATTGCTGGTGGATGAGAACAGTAGTACCCATCTTCAGGTGCGAAAATTCATTGAAAATACGGGTATTACGCTTATCTCGGCCAGAACCACTGCAGGAGCCAGTACCTTATTGATAAACAGGAAAGATATTCATTTGGTATTGATGGATATACCATCCGTAGATTCGGAAGCTACTGCCTTGTTGCAAATAATAAAGCAGCTCGATAAAAATATGCCCGTGATACTTCATGCCGAAAAATTACGCAACATCGAAGAACAAGGCTTATATCAGCACAATTTTGATGCGTTCCTAGCCAAACCAACACAAAAAGATGAACTGCTTAAAACGATAGATCAATTATTGGCGGTTAGCCAATAGCTAATGGCGGTTGGCTAATGGCTGATAGCGGTTGGCCAATAGCTCATGATAGATGATGCCGAGCAACACTTAAACAACAACCAAACTCTAAACATAGTAACTCTAAACCTTAAACTCAGAAAACTCTATCGTTGCAGTGTTAAGCTAACCGACTTCATCTGTCCACCCATGGGAGGATTCATTTTGGATACTTTTACGCGAACCCAATCAATATAATCAAACTCTTCGCGGATGGCATTTAAAATTCTTTCGGTAAGATGCTCAAGCAGGTGGGAATTTTTTTGTATTTGTGCTTTTGTAATTTCATAAACCCTCACATAATTCAAAGCATCCTTTATATTATCTGTTTCGCTGGGTTTTTTAACATCTACCTGAATGGCAATATTTACGGTGAACCTGTTTCCTACCGATTGCTCTTCCTTAAAACAACCGTGATAGGCATAAAACTCCATCTCTTCCAGCTCAATAATTCCCTTTTGCATAGTATAATGATTCCTAATAAACGACGATAATAAATTGTGGCTCGCAAGTTATTGCTTTTTAACACAAAAAAGCGACTTATTACGCTAAAAGCTTTAATTTTGCATGTTTCAAATTAATTTAAAGTGCAGTAGTTCATTCGTACCAAGGCACTTTAAAAAACATATAAATTCAATCGTGGCTTTATCTATAACAGCTCTATGAACAACAAACATACTGAGAATGATCCGGAAGTGGTAAAATCAAATTTTATCCATCAGGAAATTGACAACGACTTATCAGAAAATAAGAATGGTGGCGTTGTGCTCACCCGCTTTCCACCTGAACCAAATGGGTATTTGCACATCGGGCACGCCAAATCTATCTGCTTAAATTTTGGATTGGCTCAAAAATACGGTGGTGGATGTAACCTGCGTTTCGACGATACCAATCCTGTTAAGGAAGAAGTGGAGTACGTGGACAGTATAATTGAAGATGTACGCTGGCTCGGTTTTGACTGGGTGGGCGAAGCAAAATACGCTTCCGACTATTTTCAGCAGCTTTATGATTGGGCCCTTAAGCTCATCAAAAATGGCAAAGCCTACGTTGATGACCAATCGGCAGAGGATATTGCCAAGCAAAAAGGAACACCAACTTTAGCGGGTACCGAAAGCCCTCATCGCAACCGTTCGGTACAGGAAAACCTGGATTTATTTGAACGGATGAAAAATGGGGAGTTTGCAGCCGGACAAAAAGTACTGCGGGCCAAAATAGATATGGCTTCGCCAAACATGCACCTGCGCGACCCGCTGATGTATCGCATCATCCATGCCTCGCACCACCGCACTGGCACCACTTGGTGCGTTTATCCTATGTACGATTTTGCGCACGGACAGGAAGATTTTATTGAAGGTGTCACCCATTCCATTTGCACCCTTGAGTTTGAAGTACACCGTCCTTTATATAATTGGTTTTTAGATCAGATATTGGAAGGCGACCAAGAGTTGAAGAGCCGACCCAGACCACGCCAGATTGAGTTTGCCCGTTTAAATTTGAACTACACGGTAATGAGCAAGCGCAAGCTGTTGGAGCTGGTTCAAAAGGGTATTGTTAGGGGATGGGACGATCCTCGTATGCCTACCGTTTCCGGTTTACGACGCAGAGGATATACCCCAGAGTCGATACGTAACTTTGCCGACAAAGTTGGTGTGGCAAGGCGCGATGGAATTATTGACATGGCGCTGTTAGAAAGCTGTGTGCGCGATGATTTAAACAAGCGTGTGGCTCGCGTAAATGCCGTGATCGATCCCGTAAAACTAATCGTAACCAACTACCCCGAAGGGCAGGAAGAATGGGTGGATGTGGAGAACAACCCCGAGGATGAATCCATGGGTGCGCGTAAACTACCTTTTGCCCGCGAAGTATTTATTGAAAGGGATGATTTTATGGAAGAACCTCCAAAAAAGTTTTTCCGTTTGGGGCCCGGCCGCGAAGTGCGCCTAAAAGGTGCCTACGCGGTTACTTGCACCGATTACAAAAAAAATGAAGTAGGCGAGGTGGAGGAAATCTACTGTACTTACGATCCCGAAACCAAGAGTGGCGAGTCAACTACCACGCGTAAAATAAAGGGTATTTTGCATTGGGTAGCTGCCAATCATGCACTGGATGCCGAGGTGCGAATGTACGACAGGCTGTTTAACCATGAAGCACCTGCTTCGCAAAAAGATGCCGATTCGCTTGACTTTATCAATCCAGATTCACTAAAAGTAATTACTGCCAAAGTGGAGCCTTCGTTGCGCGATGCCGCTGTTTTGGATAAATTTCAATTTCAGCGTATTGGATATTTTTGTGTAGATAAAGAATCAAGTGCCAATAAGCTAGTTTTTAACCGTACTGTATCTTTAAAAGATAGTTGGACAAAAAAATAGCAAATGTAAACGCAATACATTTAAAGAACCAAAAATATTTATCACTACTCATAAAAATTCATAAACACCCCATGTATAGAGTTGGGCTAAAGCCCACTTTGCTTACGATTAATTACCCCGGGATACCCGCCTGACGGAGGGCAGAAATCCCGGGGCTAATTACGGATAGTATGCATAAAACATATTTCTATAACTAGGCACGGCATTCATGCCGTGCAATATAGAGTAAGACAAATCGGTTTTAACCGAAACATAAATTTCGGGCATCCTAAATTTGCCACTCGCTTTATTATTTAATAAACTCTAAGAGGATTTTGCCTATTTTTTTTTACAATTCCATAGCTCCCTTTTATAGTGATATAAATGCCATGATTTACCGCTATTTTTTTTTAAAATGAAAACCACTCTATTCATCTATGGTTAACTTGTTATCTATTAAGCGGTTTGAATATTCCTGAAAAATACATTTAATCAACAACTCCAGTTTCTCGGCAACCACAGTATCTTTTTGAATGATATTCGTTTTCTGAAGGGGGTCGTTGGCCAAGTTATAGAGCGCTATTCCCTTCTTTCCTTCAAACTGAAGAAGGTAATTGTTCCTTATTGCCTGATAGATGTCATCGCGGTAATTGAAGGCAAAGTGAGGCTGCTCATCATCAAACACATCGGAACCAAAAGCAATGTAATCTTGCTTCACGCCTATCATCCCCATCAGGGTGGGCATAATGTCTATTTGTTGGATGTTTGTAGTGCTATCGTTACCAACCAACAAATCAGGATTAGGAGTGTAAAAGAGTATTGGAATGGCAAATGAACCCGCAGTCGTTTTATAGCGAGGTTCCAAATTGTGCGAAGCATGGTCGGCTACAATTACAAATATTGTATTGTCGTACCACGACTGCTGTTTACAATTTTGGAAAAAGTTCTTGATAGCAATATCTGTATAGGCTAAGCACTTTTTAATGGGCAGTTCGCCGTGCGGTAGTATGTCTTCATATGCTGTAGGTACGGCAAATGGGCTGTGCGACGAAACACTAAAAAGTGTAGTTACAAAAGGCTCCTTAAAAGTGCCCATTTTATCGGCATAAAACTGCATAAAAGGCTCGTCCCAAATTCCCCATGTTCCGTCAAACTGACTATCATCATTAAATTCGTCCTTACCAAAATAATCCACAAAGCCAGCCTGCTTGGCAAAGGCATCAAAACCCATAGAACCATTAGGCGCTCCATGAAAAAACGCGCTATAATACCCTTCCTTACCCAAAATACTTGGGATAGAATTCAACTTATTGCCCGAGTAGGTAGAGAGAACAAAAGGCTCCTTCACGGAGGGAATACTGGCTATTATTGAAGGCATGGCATCAATAGATTTTCGTCCATTGGCATAAGCTTCGTGAAAGACATAAGAGTGCTGACTCAATGAGTCTAAGAAGGGAGTAAAGCTCTTGAAGCCTGGAATATCCTGATTGAAATAAGCCAAGTGTCCCCGGCCAAAACTCTCCAGTATAATGATAACCACATTTGGCTTATCCATACCTAAAGTTCCCTTAGTCTGATGTGCCGGGTGAACTGCTGAATAATGTGCCTTAAGAGTGTCCTCGCTAACTAGATTCACCCTTGAAAGTGGGTTGTTACCGATAGTCCTAATGATGGCAAATGGGGTGTTTAATACCAAAGCCCGTTCGTTGACATTTTCGATATACTTAGATGCATTACTAAGCGTGATTGGACGTGTAGATTCGGCAAAACCACCTCGCACACCTCCTACAAACAAGCCCATAATAAGCACCATCATAAGCGTTTGTGAAATATAAAATCTCCAGTTTGACTTCAGTGTGCATTCGGGTTGTTTAATTAACTTGCTTAGGTAAATAAACAAGGCTATTAAGCTTATGCCAGCAAGCGTTACAGGCCAGTAATCCCAAAAAGATCTTACAATAATCTGTGCAATATTATCATCATTACCAAACTCATTAAAAATGGTAGCTGTGGTGCGTTTTAAGGTAAAGCGGTAATAAACGGTATCGGCTAAATTAATGAATAATGCGATGAGGTTAAAGACTAAAAATAGGGCATGAAGTACCTTTTGGTAAACCGCTTTATACTTAAATCTAAAGGGAACCACACTCATCAATATCACTACAATATTGGTATAAAGGATAGCCGCTGTGTCAAATACGATTCCACCTCTTAGAATAGTAATAAAACCCTGAAAAGTGACTGACGAGAAATAATCGTAATTAAAAGCAAAGAACAAAACTCGTGCTATGGTGTAGGAAACAAGCAGCAAACCAAACCTTAAGATGAGTTGCCAATAAATTGTTTTTGAAAGGTATTTTATCATCAAAGCGTTACTTATAACAAGTATGCGAAAGTGAACCAAAGTCCAATTGCTTGCAAATGAAGTGCTTGATTTTTTTTTCAAGCTTCATCCCAGTTTTGGGTATTGCTAAGCTAAGTGCCGTGATATTATCACTTTATCATTTTAACACGGCCTACCTGTCCTGATTTTAGTTTAATTTCGATACCTTTTAAGTGAAAGGGAGCTTCGTCTATTATTTCTTTGACCACTCCATGCGTAAGGTGTCCCGAGCGAGCATCCAAATTTTGTACTATGGCTACTTTAGTGCCTACTTTAATATTCCTTCTTTCTCTTCCGTCCATGTTTTTGTCACTTGATTAATAAATATATTCCACCATTAAAGGTTTTTGCACAGGCAAATAGATTTGGTGGAATTAACAATATGTTTGCAGTTCGTAAAAAACAGCCATGTTGAAAATCTCACATAGCCGAAAGCTCCCGACCTATTTCGTAGAAAAAAATCGGGAGTTTTTTTGAGGTTCCTGGCGGACTCGAACCGCCGTACCTGGTTTTGCAGACCAGTGCCTAACCGCTCGGCCAAGGAACCATTTGTTAGGGGATGCAAATATAAGCAAATAATTTTATCCCCCGCAAATAAACACAGGCATTTGATGC